>DATMRN010000070.1:0-5575 GCA_035566275.1 Solirubrobacterales bacterium
GGGGCCGTCGTCGAAGGTCAGCGCGACCACGGGTCGGGAGCGTGGCCCGCTGGTGACCGCAGCGCCGCTGCCGCCCGTGCATCCGACGACCTGGCGGGCGCCGACCGGCGTGCCGCCGTTCCCGGTCGCCGAGCTCGCCCGGTCGACCCCTGCGCCGCCGAATCCGATCGCGGCGAGCGCCGTAGCGACGCAAGCGCCGGTTGACGTGAATTTCATGGCGCTCCAGCCGATTTCGATGCCCTTTTCAAGGCTTCATACTACGTAGGGAGTCGGTCCCCAGGAGTCTCTGACCGCGCGAGGCGAAGCAGGTGTCCCGATCGGGCTCCTCCTCCTCGCTGCCCTCGCCGGCTTGTGGTGGGGGTGGGGGAGGGTCGACCGCCTCCACGCCCGTGGGCACGCCTATCCTTCATGGCGTGGCCACGCAACTCGACAACGCCCTCGTCGGCGCTCAGCTCACCGAGCGCGAGCGCCGCGTCGTGGAGCGTCTTCTCTCACGCCTGCGCTCTGAGCTCGGCCCCGGCCTGCTCGCCGTCTGGCTCTACGGCTCCCGCGCCCGCGGCGAGGCGGACGTCGAGGAGACCGATCCCGACCGTCGCTCCGACGTCGACCTGATGGTCGTCGTCGATCCCTCCCGCGACGCCAACGAGCTCAGCTGGGCACTCATCCCCCTCGTCAACGAGGCCGCCGACGCCGAGGGTGACAGCCCCGTCTACTACTCGGTCCTCGTCTGGAGTATCGACCGGCTGCGCGACCGCCGCGATATCCGGAGCTTCTTCGTCCAGGAGGTCGACCGCGACAAGATCGTCCTGCACGGGAGTGCCCTGGAGGCAGAATGAGCCCGCGCTCGGAGGAGTTCATGGACCAGGCCCGCGAGCGCGCCATCGCGGCTCAGGAGTTGCTCGACGCCGGCCACCTGGAGGCAGCCGTCAGCGTCGCCTACTACGCGATGCTCAACGCCGCCCGCGCCGCCCTCTCAGAGGACGACCGGCACGCCCGAACCCATCGCGGCGCCTGGAACCTCTTTCGGGAGCGCTACGTGATGACCGACGCCTTCGACGACGCTCTCTACAGACTCTCCCAGCATGCCCAAACCGCTCGCGAGGGGGCCGACTACGAAGCCGCCACGCCGAGCGAGGACGAGGCCAAGCGCTACGTCGACGGCGCCGCGGACTTCGTCGCCGCCATCGAAGCGATGATCGCCGCTCCCAGCGATCCGGGCCACGCAGGCTGAACCCGCGGGCCTTCCACCGCCCCGCCCGCCGTTCGCCCTCGACGGTCACGTCGAAGGTGGAAGGGCCAACACGCGTCGCCACCGCGCCGGCGGCACGGCACAGCCGGGCTATCGCTCATCTTCGAGCGTGATCCGCTCCAGGTATCCGAGGTCGTCCTCGGGCTCAATCTCGTAGGTGATGCCGGGGGCGTGTCCGCGTTCCGCCGCGAGCATCCTCACGGCGTCGTCGCTCGTCGCGGCCTCCACGATGGCCTTCTTCCTCTCCCGGCCCTCCTGCCAGGTGATGTCGAACTTCATCTCACGAACCTATTTCCAAGAGGAAGCCGTGTCCAGTCCCCTGCGGGCATAGGATCGATGGGCACGGCTTCTAACAGGAGGGACGCATCATGGATACCTACGTGATCCTTCGCCGGAGCGGCTGGCGGTCGCCCGAGGATCTGCAAGCGGCTGCCGAGCGCTCCACAAAGGTCGGCGACGAGGAGATGTCAGACGACATTCGCTGGATTCGCAGCTATGTCCTGGAAGAGGGCGGCGGCACGGTCGGAACCGTCTGCATCTACCAGGCGAGCAGCCCGGAGGCGATTCGGGACCATGCCTCGCGGGCCGACCTGCCCGTGGACGAGATCATCCCGGTCGCCGACACGGTCCTCGTTCGTCCCGACCCGGAAGCGGCTTCCGCCTAAGTAGAGCCGCCGCGCCCGGCCCGGGCGAACCTACGTCGGCATCATGCTCGCGGCGCGCTCGAGCGACCGCACGGCGGCGTCGAGGGTCTGACCGACGTCTCCCAACGGGCGGACTTCGTAGTTGCCGATGGCGAAGGCGGGCGCGTCGAGGATCAGCGCGTTGATCTCCTCGGCAGAGCCGGCGTTGGCGATGCCGCAGCCGCCGCCGGTGACGAACCCGTAGGCGTAATCGAGGGTGCCGTCGTCGACCTTCTGCTTCAGCCAGTCGCGCTGCGCGGAGAGGATCTCGGCGGCAACGTTGGGCGGCAGCAGCGTCACTTCTTTGGGCGTGACGGTGATCAGGAACTTCATGGGGGCCTCCTGGTTGGAGTGGGCCGGGCGCCGCGAGCCTCTCACCCGTCGCGCAGGCGGTCAAGCCGCCGTAACACGCCTCGCGCGTTCGCCTGCGCCGCCCGTCGGCCCTGGGCCGCGCATTCGCGGAAGCGGCGGAGTTTCTGAACCTCGCTCAGATCTAGACATTTGTTTCCCAAATCGCTCTAGGGCGGGGAATCTCCCGGCCATCGGGTGGATACCGCAATCGTTCCTTGACAATAACAAGACCGATTGTTTATGCTCCTAAGGCATACCCGTTTGGGAACGGGTTTGGAATCAACAGGGACCCCCCGCAATCCGAGTCAGACCCACGGACCGGGGAGCCAGGGAAATCAGGGAGATGCACCGCATGAAGTCCGAAGCACCAAGCAGCAGGGATCGCAGCTTCGCCGCCCGCCCGGGTTTCGGCCGGGCTGCCGACGATCGCCCACCCGCATCCGACCTTCCCCAGATCGGCGCCCGCCGGCTCTCCCTGGCCAACGGCGCGTCAGGCGCAGAGGGCGAGCGGCGCCCGGACGTTGAGCGGACCCTCCCTCTCAACCGCCCGGCCCGCTCGCCCCTGTTCCACCACCACCCCGGGAAGCCCCCCCGCATGACCCGCGCTCCCGCCCCCTTAGGCGTTGCGGACCAGCTCGGCGAGTATCTCGCGGACGCTTTTGCCGCGCGCCACGGCAAGCTCCACCAATCGCCTCGCGTCCTCGTCGCTCATGCCGGGCAGGACTGTCACCTTGGCGTCGGGGTTGCCCTCGTGGACTTGGACGTAGCGCGGGTCGCGCCGGTCGATCGACGCCAGGAACTCGTCGAAGTCACCGGGCTGAGGATCGGGGTCTGTCCAGGGGTCCTTGGCCATGGATCAATCCAGCATCTTACGCTCGTGGGCAGCTGTGGTCCAACCGGTGATGACCAGCCAGCTGCTCGGCTCCGGGGTTTGCTCAATTACCAGTGTCAGCATGCGACCTCCGTCGGTGTAGCCGATCAAGAGTTGCCTCTCCGCTCCCCCGCCTTGGCTGGGGTTGCGGGTTGTGACGTAGAGGTTGGCAAGCAGCTGCTGGGCCTCCCGCTCGGAGATGCCACGTGCTCCCAGCTTCTCGATCGCGGTCTCGATGAGCACCAGCTCGAGAACTGCGTCGGTCACGTTTCGCTCTCGCTCGCATCCATCTACTCCTCTAAGACGGAACGCACCCCAGTTTCGCCCCTCTCGCCCCGAACTTTCCCCCACACTCCCAGAGAGCCTTACCTGGCCACCGCCACCCCCGGCGCCTGCTGTGAGGGCGGCGCTCGCAGGGGCCCCGGTCCGCAGCCCACAAGCTGCGGCGCCAACTTTTCCACTTCCACTTCTTGGGGCCGGCTGAAGGCCCCGCGCAGCACCATCAGTCGCCCCAACCGGGCAGCGCTCGCTGCCTGACCACACCTACCAAGGAGAGAGTTAACCCATGTTCGAACGCCTACACAAACGCCTCGGCACCGCTGGCCTGATCCTCTCGGTCGCGGCCCTCGTCCTCGCCCTCACCGGCGCCGCCTTCGCCGCGAGCGGCGCCCTCACCGCCAAGCAGAAGAAAGAAGTCAAGGCGATCGCCAAAGGCCTCGTCGGCACCGGTCCCGAAGGCAAACAGGGCCCCGCGGGGACTAACGGCACCAACGGCAAAGACGGCGCCAACGGCACCCCCGGAACCAACGGCACCAACGGCAAAACCGTCCTCCACGGCTCCGGCGCCCCCTCCGTCGGCGTCGGCACCGAAGGCGACTTCTACATCGACACCACCGCCAACAAAATCTACGGCCCGAAGACCACCGTTTGGGGCAGCGGAACGGAACTGAAAGGCAAAGAAGGCAGCCCCTGGACCACCGGCGGGACCCTACCCGCCAGCACAGAACCGGGATGCCCCTGCACCGAGACCGGCACCTGGACTCTGACCACCCAGGCCTCAGGTTTGGCATTGGTCCCGATCTCCTTCCCGATCCCACTCGCCGCCTCCCTGCCGGGAACCGGCGCTCACTACATCAGTAACTCCACCGGCAAGGAAATCGTCTACAACGGCGGCACCGAAGAAGATGAAGAAGTGGCGCAGCCTCTGCCGACGCCCTGCACCGGCAGTGCGGCCGAACCGAAGGCCGAACCGGGCAATCTCTGCATCTATCAGGGGTTCCGTGCGAATGCCAAGTTCGAAAAATTCGGCAAGACCTCGGCGTTTCTAGGACCCGGAGTCGATACGGCCGGTGGCGCCCTCGCCTTCAAAGCCGCATCTGGAGCATTCAGCCTTGGCACCTGGGCGGTGACCGCCGAATAGTAATAGCCCGCCTCTAGTCCACTCACGCGCCCAGGCTCCCCGGGTCGGCCCCCCAGCCGCCCCGGGGAGCCCCCGGCGCCCACCACGTCAGATCGGCAACCCGACCCACGACCACACCACACCGAGACCCACGCCTCATCTCGCCACGACCACCACAACGACCACAGTCCGCATCACACACCGCCACCACCTAGCAGATGAGCCACCCCCAAGGAGAACAGGTGAAACGCACCGAGCACAGCGCCAAGACCCCGTCCCGCCGGACCGGCCTCTTCGCCATGCTCCGTGCCTTCTTCCGCGCCGAAGGGACCGCTGCGCCCTCACCCGCTCCTGCTTTTCGCCGCGCCGCTACCGCCGCCCTCCTTCCCGCCGCCCTCGGTTTCTTCTTCCTCGTCGCCCCGCCCTCGGCCTCGGCCGCGGAATCCGCTGGTCCCCCCAAGTTCGACGTGGCCCCCCCCTCTCCTGAACTCGAACTCAACCCACATGGCCCCTACGCGACTCGCATTTCAGCCTTTACGACCCTAAATCCCCACGGCTCGCCGACCGAATGGCGACTCGAATACGGCACTAGCCAAAGCGGCCCCTGGACCCTCTCCTTCGTCGCCCCCAGCGCCGTCATCCGTGGCGAAATTATTTTCGGCGAAATCCACCACCTCCACCCCGCAACTACTTACTACGCCCACATTGTCGCCAAGAACGCCTTCGGCGAAGCACAGGCAACCTCCAAACCCTTCACCACCCTCCCCATCGGCCCCCCCGAAACCCTCAACAAACCTGGTGGGAAGAATACTCCGGAAAACCCTGGGCTCGTAGAGCTCGCCAGGACGACCTCCTCTCTCACCGTCACCAGCGACATCGAGACCAACGGCGCGCCAACCGAATACCGCTTCGAATACTCCCTCCCCGAAAGCGGCCATGTCCCCGTCGAAAACAGCCCCTCCTGGCAACCCTTCACCCCCGCCGCCGCGGGCACGGTCAGCGTCGCCCAGGACTTCGCCACC
>DATMRN010000071.1:0-2187 GCA_035566275.1 Solirubrobacterales bacterium
GTGTAGGGGTGCAGGACATAGCTGCGGATCTGGGAGCCCCAAGCCACGTCCTTGACCTCGCCGCGCACCTTGGCCAGCTCCTCGGCCCGTTTGCGCTCCTCCAGCTCGACCAGCTTCGAGCGCAGCATCTGCATCGCCACCGCCTTGTTCTGAGTCTGTGAGCGCTCGTTCTGGCACTGGACGACGACGTTGGTGGGGATGTGGGTGATCCGCACCGCCGAGTCGGTCTTGTTGACGTGCTGGCCGCCGGCGCCGGAGGCGCGGTAGGTGTCGATGCGCAGGTCGGCCTCGTCGATCTCGACCTCGACCCCCTCGTCGACCAGCGGCGCGACGTCGACCTGGGCGAAGCTGGTGTGGCGGCGGGAGGAGGAGTCGAAGGGGGAGATCCGGACCAGGCGGTGGACGCCGCGCTCGGCGGCGAAGAGGCCGTAGGCGTTCTCGCCGCGGGCGATGAAGGTCGCCGACTTCAGCCCCGCCTCCTCCCCCGGTGAGGCCTCCTTCATCTCGACCTCGAAGCCGCGCCGCTCCGCCCAGCGCAGGTACATGCGGAGCAGGATCTCCGCCCAGTCCTGGGAGTCGGTGCCGCCCGCGCCCGCGTGGACCGTGACGACCGCGTCGCCGGAGTCGTAGGAGCCGCTGAACAGCCGCGCCTCCTCCAGCTCGGCGAGTCGGCGCTCGACCGAGGCGAGCTGGACGCCCAGCTCCACCGCCATCTCCTCGTCCTCGGCGGCCATCTCGGCCAGCTCGTCGAGGTCGGCGGCCTCGGACTCCAGCTCGCGGAAGGTCTTCAGCTTACGCTGGGCGCGGGCGTGGGCCGCGGAGATGCGGGCGGCGGCCTCCTGGTCGTCCCAGAAGCCTGGCCGCTGCATCTCGGCCTCCAGCCGCCCCGCCTCGGCTTCAAGCGAAGCCGGGTCAAAGGTAGTCCGCGAGCAGCTTCAACTGGTCGCGGATCTCGGCGAGCCGCGCCGGCACCGATTCGGTTGACGCGGCCTCGGCCATGGGGGCAGCTTATCCAGCGCCGGTCCCGTGCTCGAAGCCGCCGGCGTGCAGCGCCTCGGCACGGTCCTCGAACGGGCGCCAGCTCCGCACCCGCCCGTCGCGCAGCTCGAACAGCCAGGCCATCTCTTCCTCGCCGGCGTGTGAGTCGTCCTCGGCCCAGCGCCAGCGGCGGGTGATCAGGGCGACGGCCCGGTCGGTGTCCTCGTAGAGCTGGTCGAGGACGATCGCCTGCTGCACGCCGCCCGGCGCCCGGGTGGCCCAGGCCCGCGCCGCGTCGAGGCCTTTGCGCATCCCCTTCATCGAATGAATCTCAACCTCGGGGTCGAGGATCGCGACGAAGGCGTCGAGGTTGCCCTCGTTGAAGGCGTCGACGAAGCGGCGGACGGGGTCGTGGGTCAAGGCGCGCTACGCACCGTGGCAGCGCTTGTACTTCTTGCCCGACCCGCACCAGCAGGGGTCGTTGCGGCCGACTTTGTCGTGCTCGTCCTTGACCACGGTCTCGACCACCTCGGCGGCGCCGTTGCCCCCTTGCGGAGCGCCTCCCGTGGAGGCGGCGACTACCTCCACCGCCCCCGTCGAGCCGGTCGCCGCCACCTGCTGCAGCGCCGAGGGCTGGCCTTCGAGGGTGCCGCCGGAGTAGTCGAGCGCCGCCGGCCGGCTCTCGCCGTTGGCGGCAAATGCCTGCTCGGCCTGGGCGGGGTCGAGTTCCACCTCGACGTGGAAGATCAGCTTGCTGAACTCCTCCCAAATCGAGTGCATCAGCTCCTCGAACATCGAGTAGCCCTCGTTTTTGTAGGCGACGAGCGGGTCGATCTGGGCGAAGCCGCGCAGGTGGATGCCTTCGCGCAGGTAGTCCATGTCGAAGAGGTGCTCGCGCCAGCGGTTGTCGATCACCTGCAGCAGGATCGAGCGCTCCAGGTAGCGCATCAGCTCGGCGCCGAACTGCCGCTCGCGCTCGTCGTAGGCGCTCATCGCGTCGTCGTCGAGGGCGTCCTTGAGCTGCTCGCGGTCGACCGTCTCCGGCGCCAGCGAGGCGACCTCGATGCCCACCGGCCAGATCTGGCGCAGCTGCGTCTCCAGCTCGCCCATGTCCCAGTCCTCGAGGATGTCACCCGGCGTGTACTCGTCGACGAGGCGCTCGATCACGCCCTCCATCTCGTCGCGGGCGGACTCGGAGATGTCGCGCCC
>DATMRN010000072.1:0-2292 GCA_035566275.1 Solirubrobacterales bacterium
ACTCGATGCGGATGCTCGGCGTCGACGAGGACAGGGTCAACGTCAACGGCGGCGCGATCGCCCTCGGCCATCCGATCGGCGCCTCCGGCGCCCGCATCGTCGGCGCCCTCGTCCACGAGCTGGGCCGCCGCGGCGGCGGACTGGGCGTCGCGGCGATCTGCAGCGGCGGCGGCCAGGGCGACGCGATCGTGATCGAGGTCAACGGCTCCTAGGCATGAGCCGCGCCGCGGCTTTCTTCGATCTCGATAAGACCCTGATGGCGGGGTCTTCGGGGATGCAGTTCGCCCGCGTCGCCACCCGCCGGGGGATCGTCAGCCGCCGCCAGCTCGCGAGCTGGGCGGTCGAGCACCTGCGCTACCGCCTGCGCGGCACCACCGACGAACGCACGGCCGAGGTGCTGCGGGTCGCCCGCGACCTGATCTCCGGCGTCCCCGCGAAGACGATCGAGCGGATGAGCCCCAAGGTGATGGCGGCGATCCTGCCGCGCGTCTATCCGCAGATGCTCGACGAGGTCCACGACCACCAGGACGCCGGTCGCGCCACCTTCATCGTCAGCGCCGCCGGCAACGGCGTGGTCGAGGCGCTCGCCGGGGTGCTGGGGATGGAGGGCGGCATCGGCACCCGCTATGAGGTCGGCGCCGACGGCAACTTCACCGGCCGCTTCGACGGTCCCTTCGTCTACGGCCCCGGCAAGGTCGAGGCGATGGAGGCCTTCGCCGCCGAGCACGAGATCGACCTCGGCGCCTCATACGCCTACTCGGACTCGCTCTCCGACCTGCCGATGCTGCGGGCCGTCGGCAACCCGGTCGTCGTCAACCCCGACCCGCCCCTGGCCGAGATCGCCAAGCAGGAGGGCTGGCAGACGATGCGCTTCGAGCGCCTCGGCCGCCGCCTGGCGATCGGCGTCGCCGCCCTGCTCGCCACCGCGGTGGGACTCGGCAGCCGCGAGGTCGCCGCCCGCCGCAAGCTGCCTTCCCGTCGCTTCCCGGCCCGGCGCTAGCCCGGCTCGCGCCTAGACTGTCGCCATGGCGACAGAACCCCGGGCCAAGCCCGAGTTCAAACAGCGCGACGCCGAGTTCTCGACCATGTCCGGCCACCCGGTGCAGCCGCTCTACACCGCCGAGGACGCTCCCGCCGACCCCGGCACCACGATCGGCGACCCCGGCGAGTACCCGTTCACCCGCGGTCCCTACCCCTCGATGTACCGGGGACGGCTCTGGACGATGCGCCAGTTCGCCGGCTTCGGCACGGTCGAGGAGACCAACGAGCGCTTCCACTACCTGCTCGACCACGGCCAGACGGGGCTGTCCACCGCCTTCGACATGCCGACCCTGATGGGCTACGACTCCGACCACCAGCGCAGCCTCGGCGAGGTCGGTCGCGAGGGCGTCGCCGTCGACAGCCTCGACGACATGGAGCAGCTCTTCGCCGGCATCCCGCTCGGCGGCGTCAGCACCTCGATGACGATCAACGCCCCGGCGGCGATCCTGCTCGCCTTCTACGTCCTCGTCGGCGAGGAGCAGGGCGTCCCGCCCGAGAAGCTCGGGGGCACGATTCAGACCGACATCCTCAAGGAGTACATCGCCCAGAAGGAGTGGTGCTTCCCGATCGAGCCGGCGATGCGGCTGGTCACCGACATGGTCGAGTGGTGCTCCCAGACCATGCCTCGCTGGCACCCGGTATCGATCTCCGGATACCACATCCGCGAGGCGGGCTCGACCGCCCAGCAGGAGCTGGCCTTCACGCTGAAGGACGGCTTCACCTACGTAGAGCGGGCGCTCGAGCGCGGCCTCGACGTCGACGACTTCGCCCCCCGCCTCTCCTTCTTCTTCAACGCCCACATCGACTTCTTCGAGGAGATCGCCAAGTATCGGGCGGCGCGACGGATCTGGGCCCGTGAGATGCGCGAGACCTACGGCGCCAAGCGCGAGGAGTCGATGCGGCTGCGCTTCCACGCCCAGACCGCCGGCGTCTCGCTGACCGCGCAGCAGCCGCTCAACAACGTGGTGCGGACTTCGCTGGAGGCGCTGGCGGCGGTGCTCGGCGGCACCCAGTCGCTGCACACCAACTCCTTCGACGAGGCGCTGGCGCTGCCGACCGAGGAGGCGGTGCGGGTGGCGCTGCGGACCCAGCAGATCATCGCCACCGAGTCCGGGGTCGTCAACACCGCGGACCCGCTCGGCGGCTCCTGGTTCGTGGAGAAGCTGACCGACGAGATGGAGCGCGCCGCGTATGAGTACTTCGCCCGCATCGACGAGTTGGGGGGGATGGTCGAGGCGATCCGCCGCAACT
>DATMRN010000073.1:0-4422 GCA_035566275.1 Solirubrobacterales bacterium
CGCCCGAGCCCGTCGCGGCGGCGCCGCCCGCCGGGGTCGAGGAGGCGGCGGCGCTGCTGGCGGCCGCCGAGCGGCCGGCGATCATGGCCGGGACCGGCCTCTACTGGGCCCGCGGCGAGGGGGAGCTGCGTGCCCTGGCCGAAGCGCTCGGCATCCCCGTCATCCTCAACGGCCTCGGCCGCGGCTGCCTCCCCGCCGACCATGAGCTCGCCTTCAGCCGCGCCCGCGGCGCCGGGCTGAAGGGCGCCGACGTGGCGCTCGTCGTCGGCGTGCCGATCGACTTCCGCCTCGGCTTCGGCGGCAGCTTCGGCGAGGAGACGAAGATCGTGCGGCTGGACGTGGCGCCCAACGCGCTGACCGCGAACCGCGCCCCGCAAGTGGACCTGGTCGGCGACGTCGCGGTCGGCCTCGCGGCGATCCGCGATGCGGCCCTGAGCGGGGAGCCCCGCACCGGCCCCTGGCTGGCCCAGCTGCGCGCGGTCGAGGAGGAGAGGCGCGCCGCCGAGCAGGAGGAGCTGAACGACTCCCGCTCGCCGCTTCACCCGGTTCGCGTCTACAAGGAGCTGGGCGAGGTGCTGGACCGCGACGCGATCGTCGTCGGCGACGGCGGCGACTTCGTCTCCTACGCGGGGCGCTTCATCGACACCTACGAGCCGGGCTGTTGGATGGACCCGGGGCCCTTCGGCTGCCTCGGCGCCGGCCCCGGCCAGGCGATCGGCGCCAAAGTCGCCCACCCCGACCGCCAGGTCTGCCTGCTGCTCGGCGACGGCGCCTTCGGTTTCGCCGGCATGGAGTTCGACACAATGGCGCGTCACGGGCTCGGCGTCGTCGGCGTGATGGGCAACAACGGGATCTGGGCGCTCGAGCACCACCCGATGAAGTTCCTCTACGGCTACTCGGTGGCGGCCGAGCTGCGGCCCGAGACCCGCTACGAGCAGATGGTCGAAGCGCTGGGCTGCGACGGCATCCTGGTGGGCGAGCCGGGCGAGCTGCGACCGGCGCTGGAGCGTGCCTTCGAGTCGGGGAGGCCGACCCTGGTGAACGTCCTCACGGACCCCGAGGTCGTCTACCCGCGCAAGTCGAATTTGGCTTAGGAGGACCGATCCAGGGACCGGCGCCGGCGCTGCGCCCCGGACGAGAATCGGCCGCCCACGATGGGGCGGCCGATTCGAGCTGGTCCCTCAGGACGGGCAGGGGTACGTCTTCAGGGACCATGGGTATTCGGTGGGCTCAGACGGCGGGAGGCGCCATGATGCGGCAATCGCCCGAGCCCTGTACCAGGGCCTTGGTAAGGATCCATCCCCACCTCTTCCCTGGTCAACCGATTATCAGCCCGCCTGTCCGATACGTCTAGCGAGCCTTTTACATGCTACTAATAAGTGGGTAGGTCCAAACTACTTACTTTTATGGGTTCGACCACTTGCTTAACCCATCTGTCCTGCCTCTCCCGGGTTGGCTGTCCACCGAGTACCGAGAGGTTCAAACGGCTCTGCATCAGTAGTTATCCGCAATTCCCCCGGCGGCGGCGATCGCGGCCCCGTAGAGGATGTCGTGCTCGGAGACCTCGATGCCGTCGAGCCCGAAAGCCCGCATCGTCTCGACCAGGATCACGACCCCGGCGACGATGGTCGGCGCGCGGTCGGGATGCAACCCGGCGATCTCGGCTCGCCCCGCCAGCGGCGCGGAGGCGAGCCGCGAGAGCATCCGCTGGATCGAGGGGAGGAAGAGGCGATGCCCGTGGACTCGCTCGGGGTCGTAGGGCATGAGCTCCATCTCGATCGCGGCCAGCGAGGTGGGGGTGCCGGCGACGGCGATCCCGGCGCCGGCCTCCTGCTTGGTGTCGTGTCCCGCGATTGCGGCCTCGATCGACCCCCGCACGTCGGCCGCCAGGGACTCCAGCTCGACCGCGGTGGGCGGGTCCGAGGAGATGTGACGCTCGGTGTGGCGGACGACGCCGGCTTGCAGGGAGGCGTGGAAGGAGATCTCGGGCCCGGCGCCGACGATCAGCTCGGTGGAGCCACCGCCGATGTCGATCACCAGGGTCGGCTCGGCGGGCGGGCGCTCGGAGGTGGCGCCCAGATAGGTGAGCCGAGCCTCCTCCTCACCGTCGAGCACCCGAGCCGAGAGTGCGAACCGCTCCCGCAGCTCGGCGACGAAGGCGGCGCCGTTGGTGGCGTCGCGGACGGCGCTGGTCGCGATCGCCTCGACCGTGTCGATGCCCGCCTCCCGGTAGAGCGCGACGTAGTCGGCGATCGCCTCGCAGGCCGCCTCGATCGCCTCCGCCGAGAGCTGCCCGGTGAGGTCGACCCCCCGTCCAAGCCGCGTGACGGTGCTGCGCCGCTCGATCTCCGCCACCTGGCCACCGGCGACATCGGCGATCAGCAACCGCGTCGAGTTGGTGCCGATGTCGATCGCTGCGACCCTGTGGGCATCACTCGCCATGCGGCGCCACTCTAGAGAGCGCCGCCTCGCAAGAGCCTCTGCGCGGGGCCACCAGGCCCTTTGCCCATCAATCTCCTGTTGCTAGCATGGGGCGAACGTCGCGGGGTGGAGCAGCCAGGTAGCTCGTCGGGCTCATAACCCGAAGGTCGCGGGTTCGAATCCCGCCCCCGCTATCGGAAAAGGGCCTGTATAGCAGGCCCTTTTCTGCGTCCGGCGCCGATTCCGGATTCTCCCGTGGTTCCATAGGATTCTATTTCCTGCACCGGGCGGTGCGTTTCCTAGCCGCCGAGTGGCGCCGGCGAACGAGGCGGACGGCCTTGGCGGGAGCCTCTATGCGTGGGCGGGCCCGCATGACCAACCAGCCGCAGTGTCCGAGCCCCTGCCCCTCCAACCCGCAACGCCGCAATCTCTCGACACGCTGCTCCTCCGGCATGAGCCCACGCTCCGCGCCCAGGCCGCTCGCCACTTCCCCGATCCCGATGCAGCGCAAGACGCCTTCCAGGACGGCTGCGTCGAACTCCTCCGCTACTGCAAGGGCCCGCCCGACGCCGACGCTCTCCGCTACCTGATGCTTGTGTCAAGCAGCGTGCTTGGGCGATCGGCCGCGACCAGCGCCACCGTGTCGGCTTCTCCTCGCCGCCACCGACCTCCGCGACGATCTGGCTCCGATGAGGCCCTTCACCAACAGCCGCGCGCCCTCGTCGCTGCGCGGGGCTGCGCGCCGGCGGCGCTGAACGAGGAGTCCGACTGGAACCAGACCAACTGGCTGGCGAAGCGCCACGGGACCGTCAACCGACGCTCAAGGGAACGCTTACAGCTCGGCGGGGTGTGGGGGATCCTGAAGCGGACAGTGAAGAAGCGCGCGGTTTGGATCAGCGCCTTCAGCCGCGGCCTCAGCGCAACGCGCACGTAGAACACCGTCGGGGTCTGCGGTGAGCGGCTGAACCGTCGCGAGATCGTGCCGAGCGCCCCACTGCCGCGCCGGCTCTCGACGCGATAGGCGACGCTCATCGGCGTCGGGCGTGGGGTCAGGTAGCGGACCACGAGCCGGGCGTATCGCAGGTGCGCTGCGAGCAGAATCCGCGCCCGCGCCCAACGGCGCCCTGCCGTTGGGCTCCTCGTGCCGTTTTGCGGCCCGCTCGTAACCGTCGGGGGCGGCGGTTGAATGGCGCCGAGCGTCCATGTCAAGTCAACCGTTGACTGTGTTCCCTGCGCACCGTTGCTCGCCGCAGACGGCAAGGTTGCGATCACCTTGTAGGTGTGAGGCTGCCCCGGGTCCAGACGGCCAAGGCCGATCTCGACCTGTAGACCAGAGAGGGAGCCCGAATATTTCGGGCCGCCGCCGGTTGTTGTGTCGTACACCTGCACCACGAGCGCGGAGGAGAGCGATTGCCCCCCGCTCCCGATGACGTCTTGCAGGTTGGTGGCGGTCAGCGATAGCGAACCGCCGATCGTCCCGGTGTCCTCAAGCACGACCGTCCCCGAGGTCGCGGCGCCCGGTGCCATGTTCGAGGCGCTCAGTAGAGCTTGCCCGTTTTTCGAGTTCGTCAGGCTGAGCGTCCCCAACGCGTCGCGCAGTTGCAGCCTGGGCGCGTGGGGCGCCGCCTGCGGCTGCCTGATGGCGAGCACGAGCCCGGCGACGCCGAGCGCGAGCAAGACCCACGGGCCGAGCCGTCGCCGCAGCGGTCGAGGAGTGAGCGCTCGCCGCCGCTTCCGATCAGCGATCAGATAAGCGCCACGGGACATGCTCAAAGAATGGTGGTGGCGCAGGATTGCGGCGTCTGAGCGCTGGTCCAGTTGGAGTCCACGGTGATGCCGTAGAAGCAGTATTTGGTCAACACGCTCAACCCGGTGGCGGTGTAGGTCGTGGCGCTACCGGGAGATACCGTGGCGATTTTGGTGAAAGTCCCTCCGCCACCGGCGGCGCTTCGCCAGATTTGAGTTCCGGTGCCTTGAGCATTGACCGCAGGCGCGGTCCAG
>DATMRN010000074.1:0-3149 GCA_035566275.1 Solirubrobacterales bacterium
TCTTGAAGTCCACCGTGTGGCCCTGGGCATCGGTCAGGCGCCCATCTTCCAGAATCTGGAGGAGAGTGTTGAAGACGTCCGGGTGGGCCTTCTCGATCTCGTCGAGCAGCAACACGCTGTAGGGCTTGCGGCGCACGGCCTCGGTCAGCTGACCGCCCTCGTCGTAGCCGATGTAGCCCGGTGGCGAGCCGACCAGGCGGCTGACCGCGTGCTTCTCCATGTACTCGGACATGTCGATCCGGACCATCGCCTCCTCGTCGCCGAAGAGGAAGTCGGCAAGGGTGCGGGCGAGCTCGGTCTTGCCGACCCCGGAGGGGCCGAGGAAGATGAACGAGCCGGCCGGGCGCTTCGGGTCCTTGATCCCGGCGCGCGAGCGGCGGATCGCCTTGGAGACGGCGGTGATCGCGACCTCCTGGCCGATCACCCGCTTGTGCAGTTCCTCCTCCATCCGGATCAGCTTCTTGGTCTCGGCCTCGGTCAGTTTGAAGACCGGGATGCCGGTCCACATCGAGACGATGTCGGCGATCTCCTCTTCGCCGACCTCGGGGCGCTCGCCGTTCTCGCCCTCGGCCCACTCGTCCTCGAGCTGGCGCTTGCGGGTCGTCAGCTGGCGCTCGGCGTCGCGCAGGCTGGCGGCCTTTTCGAACTCCTGCGCCTCGATCGCGGCCTCCTTCTCGCGCCGCGTCGTCTCGATCTCCTCCTCGAGGTCGCGGTAGACCGGCGGCGCGCTCATCGACTTGATCCGCAGCCGCGAGGCGGCCTCGTCGATCAGGTCGATCGCCTTGTCGGGCAGGAAGCGGTCGGAGATGTAGCGGTCGGCGAGCTCGGCGGCGGCGGAGAGCGCCTCGTCGTTGATGTTCACCTTGTGGTGCTGCTCGTAACGCTCGCGCAGCCCTTCGAGGATCTTCACCGTGTCCTCGACCGAGGGCTGGTCGACCTTGATCTGGGCAAAGCGGCGCTCCAGCGCCGAGTCGCGCTCCAGGTACTTGCGGTACTCGTCGAGCGTGGTGGCGCCGATCGTCTGCAGCTCGCCGCGGGCCAGGGCCGGCTTCAGGATCGAGGCGGCGTCGATCGCGCCCTCGGCGGCTCCGGCGCCGACCAGGTTGTGGAGCTCGTCGATGAAGAGGATGATGTCGCCGCGCTGGGTGATCTCTTTCATCACCTTCTTGAGGCGCTCCTCGAACTCGCCGCGATACTTGGAGCCGGCGACCAGCGCCGCCAGGTCGAGCGTGTAGATCTGCTTGTTCTTCAGCAGCTCCGGCACCTCGCCTTTGTTGATGCGGGCGGCGAGGCCCTCGACCACCGCGGTCTTGCCGACCCCGGGCTCGCCCAGCAGCACCGGGTTGTTCTTGGTGCGGCGGGAGAGGATCTGCATGATCCGCTCGATCTCGGTCTCGCGGCCGATCACCGGGTCGAGCTTGCCCTCCTCGGCCAGCTTGGTCAGGTTGCGGCCGAACTGGTCGAGCAGCTTCGAGGACTTCTTGCCCTCGCCCTGGCCTCCGCCGCCGGAGCCCTGGCGGCGCCCGCCGGGGCCGGAGAGCATCCGGATCACCTCGTTGCGGATCTTGTCGGAGTCGGCGTCGAAGTCGAGCAGGATGCGGGCGGCGACGCCCTCGTTCTCACGCACCAGGCCGAGCAGGATGTGCTCGGTGCCGATGTAGTTGTGGCCGAGCGAGAGCGCCTCGCGCAGCGCCAGCTCCAACACCTTCTTGGCACGCGGCGTGAACGGGATCTGGCCGGAGGTGACCTCCTCGCCGGAGCCGACGATCCGCACCACCTGGGAGCGGACGCGTTCGACCGTGATGTCGAGCGACTCGAGGACCCGGGCCGCCAGGCCCTCCTCCTCGCGCAGCAAACCGAGCAGGATGTGCTCGGTGCCGATGTAGTTGTGCTTGAGCGTGCGCGCCTCCTCCTGCGCCAGGACGACGACTTGACGTGCCCGCTCTGTGAATCGCTCGAACAAAGATCTCCTACCGGTTCAACTCGGTTCGCTTGGGGAAGTACCGCAGATGCCCTTCGGGTATCGGGAGGCATCCATGTGCCCTTTAAACGATACCGGGACCGCCCGGTCGGCCTTTGGACCCGAATTCCCGCTTTATGCGGCTTTTTGGGCGGCGTCTCAGGTGCGCATCGCCGGGAACAGCACGACCTCTCGCAGGCTGCGAGCCCCGGTCATCGTCATCACCAGGCGGTCGATCCCGAGGCCGACCCCGCCGGTCGGCGGCATCCCCTGTTCGAGCGCCTCGACGAAAGCCTCGTCGTAGGGTTGTGCCTCCTCGTCTCCGCGCTGCAGCTCGGCGGCCTGCTGCTCGAAGCGGCGTCGCTGCTCGTCGGGGTCGTTCAGCTCGCTGAAGGAGTTGGCGATCTCGACTCCTCCGACGAACGCCTCCCAGCGCTCGACCAGCCCCTCCTCGGAGCGGTGGGCCTTGGCGAACGGCGACAGCTCGACCGGGTAGTCGAGGAGGAAGGTCGGCTGGAGGAGGTGCGGCTCGACCTCCTTTGAGAGCAGGCCGTCGACCAGCTTGCCCCAGCCCTCGGCCGGGTCGGGCTCGGCGCCGATCGCCGTCGCCAGCGCCTCGCGGGTCGGGTGCTCGGCGATGTCGACGCCGGTGCGCTCGCGGATCGCCTCGCGCAGGGTGATCCGCTTCCAGGGCGGCGCAAGGTCGATCTCCACCTCTCCACGAATGACCTTCGTCGTCCCCAGCACCCGCTCCGCCACCTCGGCGACCAGCAGCTCGAGGTCGTGCGCGGTCTTGCGGTAGTCGGCGTAAGCCTCGTACCACTCCAGCATCGTGAACTCGGGGTTGTGCTTGTGGGAGACGCCCTCGTTGCGGAAGTCCTTGCCCAGCTCGTAGACGCGGTCGATGCCGCCGACCACCAGCCGCTTCAGGTACAGCTCGGTGGCGATCCGCAGGTAGAGGTCGCGGTCGAGCGCGTTGTGGTGGGTGACGAAGGGGCGGGCCAGGGCGCCGCCGTAGAGCGGCTGCAGCACCGGCGTCTCGACCTCGAGGAAGTCGCGGGCGTCGAGAAACTTGCGGACGTGAGCGACACAGCGCGCCCGCAGTTTGAAGAGCTCCCGCACCTCGGGGTGCACGGCCAGATCGGCGTAGCGCTGGCGGGCGCGCTGCTCGGGATCGGCCAAGGCGCCG
>DATMRN010000075.1:0-3534 GCA_035566275.1 Solirubrobacterales bacterium
CGCCGAGGTCCACGCGATCAACGGCGAGGACAACGAGACCTACTACCGCCACATCGAGACCGCCGTCGACAAGCACCCCCACATCACCATGGACGACGGCGCCGACGTGATCAGCGTCCTGCACGGCGAGCGGCCGGAGCAGCTCTCCGAGGTCCTCGGCGGCACCGAGGAGACGACCACCGGCGTCATCCGGCTGAAGGCGCTGGAGGCGGAGGGCAGGCTCGGCTTCCCGATCATCGCCGTCAACGACGCCGACACCAAGCACTTCTTCGACAACCGCTACGGCACCGGCCAGTCGACCCTCGACGGCGTCATCCGCGCCACCAACGTGCTGATCGCCGGCCTCAAGGTCGTCGTGATCGGCTACGGCTGGTGCGGCAAGGGCGTGGCGATGCGGGCCAAGGGCCACGGCGCCCATGTGATCGTCTGCGAGGTCGACCCGCTGCGGGCGCTGGAGGCCGTGATGGACGGCTTCGACGTGATGCCCGGGGTCGAGGCCGCCCGCGAGGGCGACGTCTTCATCTCGGTGACCGGCAACCGCGACGCGATCGCCGGTGAGATGTTCGACCTGATGAAGAGCGGCGCGATCGTCTGCAACTCCGGCCACTTCGACGTCGAGATCAACAAGGGCGACCTCGACGCGCTGACCGAGTCGACCTATGAAGCGCGACCGCTGGTCGAGGGCCACGCGCTGAAGGACGGGCGCGAGATCTTCCTGCTCGCCGAGGGCCGCCTCGTCAACCTCGCCACCGCCGAGGGCCACCCGGCCGCGGTGATGGACATGAGCTTCGCCAACCAGGCGCTCGCCGCCGAGTACATGGCGAAGAACCACGAGAGCCTCGAGACCAGGGTCCACTCGGTCCCACGCGAGATCGACCAGGAGATCGCCCGCCTCAAGCTGGAGTCGAAGGGCGTCAAGATCGACAGCCTCACCGAGATCCAGTCGAAGTACCTGGCCTCATGGGACCAGGGCACCTGATCTCCGAGTAGGCGGTCGTTATGCGGGCCATGGTTCTAGCCGCGGGGTTGGGAACCCGCCTGCGCCCGATCACCTATGAGATGCCGAAGCCGATGGTGCCGGTGCTGAACCGGCCTGTGATGGAGCACATCCTGCGCCTCCTCGCCCGCCACGGCTTCACCGAGACGATCGCCAACCTGCACTGGTTCCCGGAGCTGATCGAGGCCCGTTTCGGCGACGGCTCGGCCTTCGGGGTCGAGCTCTCCTACAGCCGCGAGGAGCGGCTGCTCGGCACGGCCGGCGGCGTCCGCAACGCAGCCGAGTTCCTCGGCGACTCCTTCCTCGTCGTCGCCGGCGACGCGCTCACCGACATCGACTTCGGCGCGATGCGGGAGTTCCACGACTCGCATGACGGGATCGCGACACTGGCCACCAAGCGGGTCTCCGACACCGACCAGTACGGAGTCGTGATCGCCGGCGAGGACGGACGCATCCAGGGGTTCCAGGAGAAGCCCGACCCGGCCGAGGCGCTCTCGGACCTCGCCAACACCTGCATCTACATGTTCCGTGCGGAGGTCTTCGACTTCTTTCCCGAGTCAGGGACGAGCAGCGCCGCGAAGCCGGGTGACGCGGCGGATTTCGCCGACTGGGCGATGGACGTCTTCCCCGCGCTGCTCGAGGGGGACATCCCCTTCTACTCGCATGAGGTCGACGCCTACTGGAACGACATCGGCAACCTCGAGGAGCTGCGCCAGGGCAACCTCGACGCGCTGCGCGGAGAGGTCGAGGTCGAGCCGGGTGCGCCGGAGGTCGGGGAGGGCGTCCGCGCCGCGAGCCCGCTCGGCGGCGCCGAGGTCGAGCCGCCGGCTTTGATCGGCCAGGGAGTCGAGCTGGGGGAGGGCGTCCGCATCGAGGGCCCGGCGATCGTCGGCGACGGCTGCCGGATCGGCGACGGCGCCCGCATCCGCGACTCGATCCTGCTGGAGGGCGCCGAGCTGCCCGCCGGGGCCTTCCTGATCGGCGGCATCGCGGGTCGCGCGACGAAGTCCTGACGCCTTCCTGACGAACAGCGCGCCACCCGCGCGCCGCCGGCCCGCAGGATCGGGCCATGAGCGCGGAGCTCGCAAGCATCCATCTCTGGTTCTCTGCGCCGCGAGCGGAGCGCGAATCATTGTCATGAAGCTGCTCCACGCCGTCGCCGCCGGCCTGGTCCCGCCGCTCTGCGCGGCCTGTGGGCGCTCCTGCCGCCCCGAGGCGGTGGTCTGCACGCGCTGCGGGCGTCGCCTCGCCGCCGCCGCTCCGCTCCCCGGCAAGGGACCCCCGGGCATTGACCGTGCCTGGTCTTCCGCCCCGCACGAGGGCGTTGCCCGCGACCTGGTCACGGCGCTGAAGTTCCGCCGGCTGCTGCCGGTCGCCGAGCTGATCGCCGAGCGGATCCACTGGCTCGCCCCGGCCGACCTCCTGACCGGCACGGTCGTCCCGGTACCGGCCGCCCCGCTGCGACTGCGCAAGCGGGGCTTCGACCCGGCGGGGGAGATAGCCGCGGCGCTGGCCGACCGTCTCGACGCCCCCCTCCATCCATGCCTGGCCCGCCGGGGCGGCGGCCGCCAGGTGGGCAAGCGCCGGGCGGAACGCATCGGCCACCCACCCCACATCCACGCCAGGGGCGAAGCTCCCCGCAGCGTCCTCCTGGTCGACGACGTCCAGACCACCGGCTCAACCCTCTCCGCCTGCGCCCGAGCTCTTCGAGGCGCCGGCGCGGTCCGCATCGTCGCGGTCACCTTCGCCAGGCGGCTATGAGGCTCTTGCCCCAGCCGCTGGACGGGCGTAGCATCGGGACACAGACCCGAAGGAGGCACATATGCGGATCGATGTCCGAGGTCGCAACGTCGAGATCACCGACGAGCTCCGAGAGCAGGTGCTGAAGCGATTCCGCCGGGTGGGAAGACAGGTCTCCGAGTTGGCCACGCTCGACGTCGAGCTCCACGAAGAGCGCAATCCCTCGATCGCCGACAGCCAAGTCGCCGAGGCGACCCTCCAGCTGAAAGGCAAAACCCTGCGGGCAACAGAGGCATCGCCCGAGATGACTCACACGATCCACGAACTCGCAGAGGACATCCGCCGCCAGGTCAAGCGTCACCGGGAGAAGCGCCGCAAGCGCTCCCAAACCCGCCACGCTGTCGCTCGCCTCACGGGCCGTTCAGCGACTTAGCTCAGGTTCTGCCAGGCGTAGAGAGCCCGGGTGCCCCTCCCAGGAGGCTTTGGGAGCGACCACGTTTCGCACCCTGCACCAGTGCCGGCCGGACGGTCTCCTGGGAGGGGCACCCGGGCTCTCCCACCCCCCTCGCTAACCTAGCCCCATGCCCGCCGCAAGGGACATGGTCACCCGCGCGCTCCGCGTCGGCGAGGGGCGCAAGTTCAAGGCTTACGAGAAGCGCGCCGAGGCGATCAACCGGATCGAGCCGGAGATGGAGGTGCTCGAGGACTCCGAGCTGCGCGAGGAGGCCGACCGGCTCCGCGAGCGCGCCCGCGACGGCGAGTCGCTCGAGGATCTCCTGCCCGAGGCCTTCGCGCTG
>DATMRN010000076.1:0-5095 GCA_035566275.1 Solirubrobacterales bacterium
GGGTGCTTGATTGGGGGCGCCGTGATCCGCATGTGGATCTCCTTGGCGCCAGCCGCACGCAGCATGCCGACGATTTGGGAAGTCGTGTTGCCGCGCACGATCGAGTCGTCGACCACGACGACCCGCTTGCCGGCGACGACCTCGGGGATCGGGTTGAACTTCAGACGCAGGCCGTGCTTGCGCAGCTCCTGGCCGGGCTGGATGAAGGTGCGGGCGACGTAGCGGTTCTTGATCAGGCCGTCGTCGCGCGGCAGGCCGGAGGCGCGGGCGAAGCCGGCGGCGGCCGGGTTGCCGGAGTCCGGCACGGCGATCACCAGGTCGGCCTCGACCGGCGACTCGCGCCAGAGGATCTCGCCCATCCGCCCGCGCACCTGCTGCAGGACCCTGCCCTCGAGGCGGCTGTCGGGGCGAGAGAAGTAGATGTGCTCGAAGACGCACATCGCGGGGCGCCCGGTATGGACGACCTGGCGGGTCTCGAGCCCGCGCTCGGTCAGCGAGACCATCTCCCCCGGGTGCACCTCGCGCATCAGCTCCGCCCCGATGATGTCGAAGGCGCAGCTCTCCGAGGCGACGACGAAGCGCTCTCCGAGGCGGCCGAGCGAGAGCGGCCGCACCCCGTGCGGGTCGCGGAAGGCGACGATCGCGTGCTTGGTCATCGCCACCGTGGAGTAGGCGCCCCGCAGTCGCGGCATCACGTCGGCGACGGCGTCCTCGATGAACTTCCCGTCATGGGAGGAGAGCAGCGCCGCCATGATCTCGGAGTCGGAGGTGCCGCGGAAGGCGATGCCGCGCTCCTTCAGCTCGCCCCAGAGCTCGACCGCGTTGGTCAGGTTGCCGTTGTGGGCGAGGGCCAGCTCGCGGCCGTCGTCGCGCCAGACCGGCTGCGCGTTCTCCCAGGAGCCGCCGCCGGTGGTCGAATAGCGGACGTGGCCGATCGCCATGTCCCCCTCCAGCGCCCGCAGCTTCTCCTCGTCGAAGACCTGGGAGACGAGCCCCGAGTCCCGCAGCGTGGTGATGTGGCCGCCCTCGCAGGTGGCGATCCCGGCCGACTCCTGGCCGCGGTGCTGGAGCGCGTAGAGGCTGAAGTAGGCGAGCCGGGCAACATCGTGTCCCGGCGCGAATACGCCAAACACCCCGCACTCGTCGCGCGGTCCATCGCGGTCGGTGAGAACCCGCTCGGTCAAGGTGAGAAGGGCGCGCTTTCCTCGTATTGGGAAGGACGTGACGCGCAGGCGGACTGCCTACTCCCGGAGAGTACCAGCGGGGCAGGATCGGCTTGGGGCAGCGAAATTTCCCGAGTTTGCGGGACTACGCGGCGCGATCCACCTGCGCCGGCAGCGAACGCCAGGCTGCCTCGGCACGATCGAGCGGCAGAGAGAGAGACAGCTCGCCCGCGTCGACCTCAACTGCTTCGCCGGCGACCTCTCCGACGACGAGCCCCCCGAGTGCCTCCAGCGCAGCGCGGTCGCCGCTGACCACGAAGCCGCCAGCCCCCTCGCCAAACAGAGCCTCCTCGGGGGAGCAGCCGCGCTTGCGCAGCGCGGCGATGTCGACGCTGCAACCGAGGCCGGATGCGATCGCCGACTCGGCGAGGGCGCAGGCGAGGCCACCGTCGCTTATGTCGTGGGCGCAGGCGACCGTCCCGGCGCGCACCGCGTCGCGGACCGTGGCGCAGGCGGCGGCCACGGCGGCGATGTCCGGTTGAGGGAGGCCCATGTCCAGCTCGCCGCGCAGCTTCGCCAGCTCCGACCCCGCCAGGGAGGGGGCGAAGGGGCCGAGCAGCGCGATCGCGTCGCCCTCGCGGGCGAAGGCGCTGCTCGCGACCTGCCGTGGGTCGGGCAGCTCGCCGACCATGCCGACCACCGGGGTCGGGTAGATCGGCCCGTCCGGCCCCTCGTTGTAGAGGGAGACGTTGCCGCCGACGACGGGGACGCCGAGCGCCTCGCAGGTGTCGGCAAGACCGCTGACGGCGCGGTCGAGCTGCCAGGCCGGGATCGGCTTCTCGGGGTTGCCGAAGTTGAGGCAGTTGGTCAGCCCGAGCGGCTCGGCGCCGACGCAGGCGAGGTTCTGGGCGCACTCGAGCACCGCCTCGACCGTTCCGGCGTAGGGGTCGCAGGCGACGCGGCGGCCGTTGCCGTCGATCGAGACGGCGATCGCGTTGCCGGACTCGGGGATCTGAAGCACGGCGGCGTCGGCCGACTCGGGCCGGCGCACGGTGCGCGAGCCGACCACCGAGTCGTACTGCTCGAAGGCCCAGCGCTTGGAGGCGACGCTGAGGGAGGAGAGCAGGGCGAGCAACGTCTCCTCGGCGGAGGCGCCCCGGCCGAGCGTCGCCCGGTTGCCATAGATCCACCCGTCCGGCGCCGCCGGGCTGAGGTCGTAGAGCGGGCAGCCGTCGACCAGCGCGTCGACGGGCATGTCGCCGACCACCTCGGCGCCGCACAAGATCCGAACCCGGCCGCTGTCGGTGACGGCGCCGATCTCCGTGGCCCCCGTCTGCCACTTCTCGCAGACCGCCAGCACCTCGGGGACCTTGGCGGGCTCGACCACGCCGAGCATCCGCTCCTGGGACTCGGAGACCATGATCTCGAAGGGCTCCATGTCCGCCTCGCGCAGCGGCACCCGCGCCACGTCGAGGTCGATCCCTACCCCGCCGGCCGAGGCCATCTCGCCGGCCGAAGAGGTGAGCCCTGCGGCGCCGAGATCCTGTAGCGAGACGAGCAGCCCCTTTCCCAGCAGCTCCAGGCAGCACTCCAGCACCTTCGACTCCTCGAAGGGGTCGCCGATCTGCACGGTCGGGCGCTTGGCCTCGTCGCCGTCGCCCAACTCGGCCGAGGCCAGCACCGAGGCGCCGCCGATCCCGTCGCGCCCGGTCGAGGCGCCCATCAGCACCACCGCGTTGCCGACCCCGGCGGCGGCGGCGCGAACCATGTCCTGCTGTTTGGCGATCCCCACGCACATCGCGTTGACCAGGCAGTTGTGCTCGTAGGGCGCCTCGAAATAGATCTCGCCGCCGACCGTCGCCACCCCGATCGAGTTGCCGTAGTGGCCGATTCCCCGCACCGCGCCGTCGAGCAGGTGGCGCGAACGCACGGAGTCGAGCTCGCCGAAGCGCAGGGAGTCGAGGATCGCGATCGGCCTCGCCCCGAGGGCGAAGACGTCGCGGAGGATGCCGCCGACCCCGGTCGCGGCTCCCTGGAAGGGCTCGACCGCGCTGGGATGGTTGTGGGACTCGACCTTGAAGGCGACGGCATAGCCGTTGCCGATGTCGACCGCGCCGGCGTTCTCGCCCGGCCCCATCACCACCCGCTCGCCCTCGGTCGGCAGCCGCCGCAGCAGCTTGCGCGAGTGCTTGTAGGCGCAGTGCTCGGACCAGAGCAGGCTGAACATCGCCAGCTCGACGTCGTTGGGCTCGCGGCCAAGCTTCTCGACGATCAGCAGGTACTCGGCCTCGGTGAGGCCGAGTACCGCATACGCCGCCGGCTGCTCTGCTCCCGTGGACGGCAAAGGAGTCAGAGATGGATTGCCGTCCACTTCCGCGTCCGCGCCGGCGGGGGTCATGCTGAGCTCCTCACCACGCTTTGGAAGACCCGCAAGCCGTCGGTCGATCCCGTCAGCGGGTCGACGGCGTGCTCGGGATGTGGCATCAGGCCGAGCACGTTGCCGGCCTCGTTGGTGACCCCGGCGATGTCGCGGGCCGAGCCGTTCGGGTTGTTCCCGGGCGCATAGCAGTAGGCAACCTGCCCGTTCCCTTCGATCCGGTCGAGCATGTCGTCGGGAGCGTAGTAGCGCCCTTCGCCGTGCTTGGCCGGGATCGAGAGCCGCTCGTCTCCGGCGATGAGGTCGACCTGGCGGCAGACGAAGCGCAGGTTCTCGTTGAGGAGCAGGGCGCCCGGGAGCAGGCCCGCCTCGCAGAGGACCTGGAAGCCATTGCAGATGCCCAGCACCGGCCCACCTGCCTCCGCGAACTCCGCCACCGCCTCCATCGCCGGGGAGAAGCGCGCGATCGCCCCCGCCCGCAGATAGTCGCCGTAGGAGAAGCCGCCGGGGACGACGATCGCGTCGACCCCGCTCAGGTCGCGGTCCTCGTGCCAGAGGAGCCGTGCCTCGCCGGCCAGCGAACAGGCGTGCAGCGCATCCCGCTCGTCGCACGATCCGGGGAACTGGAGGACTCCCCAGATCACAGGGTCTGGATCTCGTAGTCCTCGATCAGCGGGTTGGCGAGCAGCTTCTCGCACAGCTCCGAGAGGCGCTCGGGGTCCTCGGCCTCGAGTTCGACCATGCGCCCGACCCGCACGTGCTCCACCCCCTCGAAGCCGAGCGCCGGCAGCGCCCGCTCGACCGCCTTGCCCTGCGGGTCGAGGATCCCCTCCTTCGGCCGGATCAGGACTCGGGCCTTGGCCACTAGAAGCTTTGCTCCGTGATCCGCTCGTAGGCCTCGACGTACTTGGCCCGGGTCTGCTCGACCACGTCGGGCGGCAGCTCCGGCGCCGGCGGGGTGTGGTCCCAGCCGGCCGCGTCGGCCCAGTCGCGCACGTACTGCTTGTCGAAGGAAGGCTGCGAGCGGCCGGGCTCGTAGGTGTCGGCCGGCCAGAAGCGCGAGGAGTCCGGGGTGAGGACCTCGTCGGCGAGGACGACCTCCGCCCCGGCGTGGCGGCCGAACTCGAACTTGGTGTCGGCGAGGAGGATCCCGCGCTCGGCGGCGTGCTCGGCTCCGCGCGAGTAGACCTCGATCGAGATCCGCCGCAACTCCTCCATCAACGCCCGGTCGCCGACGATCTCGGCCGCCCGCCCGAAGTCGACGTTCTCGTCGTGGTCGCCGATCTCGGCCTTGGTCGCCGGAGTGAAGATCGGCTCAGGCAACTTGTCGGACTCCAGCAGCCCCGCGGGCAACTCGATCCCGCAAACCGACCCCGACTCCCGGTATTCCCGCCAGCCGGACCCGGAGAGGTAGCCGCGCACCACGCACTCAACCGGATACATCTCCAGCTTCCGAACCCGCAACCCCCGGTCCATAACCTCCTCCGGCACATCCTCGGAGAGCAGATGGTTAGGCACGATGTCCCCGGTCATCTCAAACCAGAACACCGACATC
>DATMRN010000077.1:0-14790 GCA_035566275.1 Solirubrobacterales bacterium
TCGATTGCCAGCACCGTGCCCTCCTCCAGCAGCGGCCCCTTGCCGGGCTCGCCGAAGTTGGGGACCTGGGGGTCCTCGTGCATGTCGCGGCCGATCCCATGGCCGACCAGGGTGCGGATGATCGAGAGGCCCTCGATCTCGACCGCGCGCTGGATCGCCGCGGAGACGTCGCCCAGGTGGTTGCCGGGGCGCATCTGCTCGACGCCGGCGAACAACGACGCCTTTGTGACGTCGAGCAGCTTGCGCGCGTCGGGCCCGATCGAGCCGACCGGGACGGTGATCGCGGCGTCCGCCACCCAGCCGTCCTTGACGACGCCGACGTCGATCGAGAGCAGGTCGCCGCGCTTCAGCTCGTAGGGCCCGGGGATGCCATGGACGACCATCGAGTTCGGCGAGGCGCAGATCGATCCGGGGAAGCCGCGGTAGCCCTTGAAGGCGGGCTCGGCGCCCTGCGAGCGGATGAACCTGTCGGCCGCGGCGTCGAGCTCGCCGGTGGTGACGCCGGCCCGCGCCTTGCCGGCCAGCATCTTCAGGCAGCGGACCAGGACATCCCCGGCGGCGGCCATCTCCTCGACCTGTGCGGGCGTCTTGCGGATGATCATCCGGTACACGCTAGATGGCCTCGTCGGCTTCCAGCTTCAGGGTCGCCAGGGTGCGGCGGACCTCCTCCTCCACCTCGTCCGGTGGGGCCGCCCCGTCGATGCGGCGCAGCAGGCTCTGGCGATCGTAGCGCTCGACCAGCGGCTCGGTCTTCTCGTGATAGGTCTCCAGCCGCCTGCGGATCACCTCGGGCTCGTCGTCGTCGCGGACGATCAGGGCGCTGCCGTCGAGGTCGCAGACGCCCTCCTGCTTGGGGGGGTTGAAATCGACGTGGAAGACGTGGCCGTTCTCGACGCAGGTGCGCCGGCCGCCCAGCCGCCGCATCACCTCCTCGTCGGAGACGTCGA
This sequence comes from Solirubrobacterales bacterium, assembly GCA_035566275.1. Lineage (GTDB taxonomy): Bacteria > Actinomycetota > Thermoleophilia > Solirubrobacterales > 70-9 > DATMRN01. The sequence goes on from DATMRN010000077.1 coordinate 948, forward strand.
TCAGCAGCACCCCGGAGACCGCCCGCCCCAGCTTCTCCAGCTCGAGGTCGAGCGCCTCGGCCTGCGGCAGGGTGCGGGGGAAGCCGTCGAGGATGAACCCGTCGGCCGCCTCCTCGGAGTCGATCCGCTCGGCGATCGTGCCGACGATCACCTCGTCGGGGACGAGGTCGCCGCGGTCCATGTACTCCTTCGCGGTCCGCCCCAGCTCCGTCTCCTCGCGCACCGCCGCCCGCAGGATGTCGCCGGTCGCGTAGTAGGGAAGCCGCAGGTCCGCCTGCAGCCGCTCCCCCTGGGTGCCCTTGCCCGACCCGGGCGGGCCCAGGAGTACGAGATTCTGCTCAGCCATAGAAGTCCGAACCGTTGCCGTCGAACGACGGCTATTTCAGGAAGCCCTCGTAGTTCCTCATCATCAGCTGCGCCTCCAGCTGCTTCACGGTGTCCAGCGCAACACCAATGACGATGAGGATTGAAGTGCCGCCGAAGAAGAAGTTGGCCGAGGTCTGGCTGATCAGGATCGTCGGCAGCGCCGCCACCGCGCCCAGGTAGAGCGCGCCGGGAAAGGTGAGGCGGGAGAGGATGCGGTCGAGGTACTCGGCGGTGGGCCGGCCCGGCCTCACCCCGGGGATGAACCCACCGTATTTCTTCAGGTTGTCCGCCTGGTCGACCGGGTTGAAGGTGACCGCGGTATAGAAGTAGGTGAAGACGATGATGAAGAACACCTCGCCGGCCACGTAGGCCCAGCCGCTGGGGCTGAAGAAGGCGGCGAATTCCAGTGCCGCGGGGGTGTTGAGGAGCTGGCCGATGGTCGGCGGGAAGGCCATGATCGAGGCGGCGAAGATGACCGGGATGACGCCGGCCATGTTGACCCGCAGCGGCAGGTAGGTGGACCCGCCGGAGGTCATTTTGCGCCCCACCACGCGTTTCGCGTACTGGACCGGGATGCGCCGCTGGCCCTCCTGGACGAAGACGATCGCGACGATCACCGCGAGGGCGATGAACGGCATCATCACGACGAAGACCTGGTCGGGGTTCGTCCACCACTTGGTGATGCCTTCGGGGATGCGCGAGGCGATCGAGGCGAAGATCATCAGCGAGATCCCGTTGCCGACCCCGCGCTGGGTGATCAGCTCCCCCAGCCACATCAGCAGGGTGCAACCGGCGGTCAGGCAGATCACGATCAGGAAGGTCTTGGTGAAGGTGAGGTGGCCGACGACGCTGGTCCCCGATTTGGCGCCGAGCGAGCGGAAGAGGAAAACGTAGCCGAGCGACTGGCCGAAGGCCAGCCCGACCGTCAGGTAGCGCGTGTACTGGGTGATCTTCTGCTGGCCGACCTCGCCTTCTTTGGAGAGCTTCTCCAGCGACGGCACCACCACGGTCAGAAGCTGCAGGATGATCGAGGCGGTGATGTAGGGCATGATCCCCAGCGCGAAGAGGCTGAGGCGCGAGAGGCTGCCGCCCGAGAAGAGGTTGAGGAAGCCGAGGATGTTGCTGCCGCCGAAGTTCGACTGGATTCCCTTGACGGCGCTGATGTTGACGCCGGGCGCCGGGATGTAGGCGCCGAGCCGGTACAGCAACAGCATCGCCGCGGTGAAGGCAAGCTTCTTGCGGATATCGGCGACGCTGAATGCGTTCGCGATCGTCCGGAGCATTACGGCTCCAGAGTCTCGCAGGTGCCGCCGGCCGCCTCGATCTTCTCCTTCGCGGCGGCGCTGAAGGCGTGGGCGCGCACCGTCAGCTTCTTCGAGATCTCGCCGCGGGCGAGGATCTTGACCGGGTCGGAGCGCTTCGCGAGGCCCTTCTCCTTCAGCCCCTCCGGCGTCACCTCGGCCCCGGCGTCGAAGCGCTCCTCGAGGTCGGCGAGGTTGACCGGCTGCGTCTTGGTCCGGAAGTTCTCGAACGGCATCGACTTCTTCATGTGCGGCCCGCGAAGCTTCCGCATCCGCATATGGATCGGGTTCTGCCCACCCTCGTAGCCGGCCTTGCGCTTCGCGCCGGCACGAGAGCCCGCGCCCTTGTGCCCACGCCCCGAAGTCTTCCCAAGCCCAGAGCCCTCGCCACGCCCCAGCCGCTTACGTGGCCGCCGCGACCCGGGCTTCGGCTTCAAGCTATGCAGCCCAATCTCCTCAGACCGCTCAGCCACCGTTCACCTCAACCAGATGAGAGACAACCCGAAGCTGCCCTTGAAGCTGCGGACCGTCCTTACGCTCAACGGACTTGCCGATCCGTCCCAACCCAAGCGCCTGAAGCGTCGCCCTCTGGCTGGGATTGGTCCCGTTCGCCGACCGAATCTGCTTGATCTTCACGAGGCATCACCCTCAGCCTCTGGAGCCTCGTCAGTAGACGCCTCTTCCGCGGGTGGCGCGGGGGTCGAGGACGGGCCCTCCGCCCGCAGCGCCCCCCCATCCCCCGTGACAGGACCCGCGGCCGAGCCGTTGGTCTCAATGCCGAGAACCTGCGAAACGGTCAGTCCCCTCAGCTCGGCGACCTCCTCAGGCCGCCGCAACCGAATCAGCCCGTCCATCGTCGCCTTAACCAGGTTGATCGGGTTCTGCGTCCCGATGCTCTTGGTCAGAACATCTCGCACCCCCCCAAGCTCGAGCACCGCGCGCACGCCACCCCCGGCGATCACCCCGGTACCTGGGCTGGCCGGTCGCAACACGACGTGCCCGGCGCCGTAGCGTCCGATGATCTTGTGGGTCAGCGTCTGCCCGTATTTGGGGACCCGGATCAAGTTCTTGCGGGCGTCCTCGACGCCCTTCTGGATCGCCAGCGGGACCTCGCGCGCCTTGCCGTAGCCGATCCCGACCACGCCCTCTTCGTCGCCGACCGCGACCAGCGCCGTGAAGGAGAAGCGCCGGCCGCCCTTGACCACCTTGGCGACGCGGTTGATCTCGATCACCCGCTCCTGCAGGTCGAGCCCTTTGGGGCTGACCGTCTCCACGTTTGTCGCGTCCATTCCCTTCATAGCAAGCGGCCCACCGTACTAGAAGGCCAGCCCCCCCTCGCGGGCGCCCTCGGCCAGCGCCTTGACCCGGCCGTGGTACCGGTAGCCGCCGCGATCGAAGACGCAGGTCTCGATCCCGGCCGCCTTGGCGCGCTCGGCCAGCAGCTCGCCGGCCCGCTTCGCCTGCTCGGCCGTCCCCAGCTTGCGCAGCTCCGGCTCGATCCAGTTGACCGCGGCCAGGGTGTGGCCCTGGCCGTCGTCGACGAGCTGGGCGAAGACGCCGCGGTTGGAGCGGTAGACGGAGAGGCGCGGCCGCTCGGCCGTCCCGGTGACCCGGGCGCGGACGCGGCGGCGACGACGCAGGCGGCGCTGCCTGTTGGTGAGCACCGTCATGCGCGCTTACCCACCTTGCGCAGCACGTGCTCGCCGCGGTAGCGGATGCCCTTGCCCTTGTAGGGCTCCGGCGGGCGGCGCTTGCGGATGTCCGCGGCGACCTGCCCGACCAGGTGCTTGTCGATCCCGCGCACGACGATCTCGGTCGGCTGCGGGACCTCGAACTCGATCCCCTCCGGCGCCTCGACCGAGACCGGGTGGGAGTAGCCGAGCGCCATCTCCAGGTTCTTGCCCTTGAGCTGGGCGCGGTAGCCGACGCCCTGGATCTCCAGGCGCTTCTCGAAGCCCTCGGTGACGCCCTCGACCATGTTCGCGATCAGGCTCCGGGTCAGCCCGTGCAGGGCGCGGTGCTCGCCGCGGTCGGTGGGGCGCCGCACGGTGAGGACGCCGTCGCCCTGCTCGACCTTCATCTCGAGTGAGTGGGCCTGGTCCAGCTCGCCCTTGGGGCCCTTGACCGCGACCCGCCCGGGGGCGATCTCGACCGTGACGGCCTCGGGGACGGGGATGGGCTTTCTTCCGATCCGGCTCATAGGTCGATCACCAGACGTAGGCGACGACCTCGCCGCCGACGCCCTTCGCCTTCGCTTCGTGGCCGGTCATCACCCCGACCGAGGTGCTGACGATCGCCGTGCCGGTGCCGCCGTGCACGCGCGGCACCTGCTTGTGGTCGACGTAGCGGCGGCGGCCGGGGCGGGAAACACGCTCGATGCCGATCATCGCCGGCCGGCGATCCTCCGTGTACTTGAGGCGGATCTTGATCGCCTCGCCGACCCGCGCCGGCACCGGCGCGAAGTCGCGGATGTAGCCCTGCTCCTTGAGGATCCGCGACATCTCCAGCTTCAGACGCGAGGAGGGAATCTCCACCTCGTCGTGGCCGGAGCGCAGCGCGTTGCGGATCCGGGTCAGGTAGTCGGCTATCGGGTCGGTCTGCATCCGCTCACCAGCTCGACTTGGTCATGCCCGGGACGTAGCCCTCGTGCGCGGCCTCGCGCAGGCAGATCCGGCAGAGGCCGAACTTGCGGTAGTAGGCGCGCGGCCGGCCGCAGCGGCGGCAGCGGTTGTAGCCCCGGGTCTTGAACTTGGGCTTGCGCCCCTGACGAACCTTCTGCGAAGTCTTAGCCATCCTTTTGACTCTCCTCGTCGGTCGAGCTCTCGGCGTCGCCGTCCTCGCCCTGCTCGGCGTCCTCGCCCTCCTCGCCCTCGTCCTTCTCGGGCTTGGCGTAGGCCTCGGGGTTCTCCTCTTTCAGCTGCTCCAGCGCGGCCTGCTCGGCCTCGGCCCGCGCGCGGGCCTCCTCCTTGCGCCGCTCCTCCTCGGCCTCGGCCTCCGCCTCGAGATCGGCCTGGCCGGGACGGCCCTCTTTGGCGAAGGGCATCCCCAGCCCGAGCAGCAGCTCGAAGGCCTCCACGTCGGTCGGCGCCGTCGTCGTGATCGTCACGTCGAGGCCGCGCACCTGGTCGATCGAGTCGTAGTCGATTTCGGGGAAGATCAGCTGCTCGCGGACGCCCATCGAGTAGTTGCCGCGACCGTCGAAGGAGCGGGGGTTGAGGCCGCGGAAGTCGCGGATCCGCGGCACCGCGACCGAGAACAGCCGGTCGAGGAACTCCCACATCCGGGCCCGCCGCAGGGTGACGGAGAGGCCGACCGGCATCCCCTCGCGCACCTTGAAGGAGGCGATCGACTTGCGGGCGCGGCGGATGCTCGGCTGCTGGCCGGCGATCGTCGCCAGCTGCTCCTGCGCCATCTCGAGGGCCTTGGAGTCCTGTTTGGCCTCGCCCATCCCCATGTTGAGGGTGATCTTGACCAGGCGCGGCGCCTGCATCGGGGTCGAGTAGCCGAACCTCTTGGTCAGCGCCGGCAGCACCTCCTGCTCGTAGCGCTCGCGCATCCGCGGCGGCGGGGCCGCCTGCGTCTGGGCTGTCGCAGTCGCCTCCATCAGATCGACGCTCCGCTGCGCTTCGCGAAGCGCTCGCGCTTGCCGCCCGCGTCCCGGCGCACGCCGACCCGGGTCGGCTTGCTGTCTTTGGGATCGAGCAGCATCACGTTGGAGGCGTCGATCGGCCCCTCCTTCTCGACGATCCCGCCGGCGTCGGCGCGTTTGGCGTCGCTGACCGAGCGCGGCCGTTCGGCCCGCTTGATCATGTTCAGGTGCTCGACGTAGACGCGGCGGCGCTTCGGGTCGGTCCGCACCACGCGGCCGGTCTTGCCGGCGTCCTTGCCGCTCATCACCATCACCTGGTCGTCGGTCTTGACCCGCATGCTCTTCATCAGAGCACCTCGGGGGCGAGCGAGACGATTTTCATGAAGTTCTTGTCGCGGAGTTCGCGGGCCACCGGGCCGAAGATGCGGGTGCCTCGCGGGTTGTTGTTGGCGGGGTCGATCAGCACCGCGGCGTTCTCGTCGAAGGAGATGTAGGTGCCGTCGGGGCGACCGAGCGCCTTCTTGGTCCGCACGACGACGGCCTGGACGACCTCGCCCTTGCGCACGCCGCCGCCAGGGCTCGCCTGTTTGACGGTCGCCGTGATCACGTCGCCCACCCCGGCATAGCGGCGGTGCGAGCCGCCTTTCACCCGGATGCAGAGGATCTCCCGAGCGCCCGAGTTGTCGGCGACCTTCAGTCGTGTCTCCTGCTGAATCACGTCGTCCCCTACTTGGCCTTCTCGACCACATCGATCAGACGCCAGTGCTTGGTCTTCGAAAGCGGCCTCGTCTCGATAACTCGAACGATGTCTCCCTCGCCGGCCTCATTGCGCTCATCGTGAGCATGCAACGTCCGCGAGCGCCGCACCACCTTCTCGTAGGTCGGATGCCGCCGAGCAATATCGATCCGAACAGTGATCGACTTCTCACCCTTGTCGGAGACGACAACCCCCTGCCGAACCTTCGCCGCATTGGGAGTCCGCTCCGCCACAGGGGTACCGACCCTCGCCTCACCCTTCTTGGCCTTGGCCGCAGCCCGACCCTTGCGCCGCTCAGCCGCCTGAGCCTTACGAGCCGCAGCCCGCTGAGCAGCCCACTCCTCCGGACTGAGCTGCGGCTTGGCCTCATGCGGCCGCCGAGACCTCTCCAGGCGCCGCTTCTCCTTCCAGGGAAGATCGTCTTCCGGGCTCGACTCGGCAGCAGGTTTCTGCTCAGCAGCCGGCTCCTCAGCGGCCTCCTCGGGCGCCTCGTCCTTAGGCTCAGACGCCTCATCCGCGGGTGGCGCGGGGGAGGGGGGGGTCGAGGGCGGGTCCTCCGCCCGCAGTGCCCCCCCCTCCCCCGTGACAGGACCCGCGGCCTCGGCCCCTGAACCCTCAGTCGAAGCCTCCTCGACCTCTGTGCCCTCGTCTTTTTTCTGCTCGTCCTCAGTCATAGCCTCTTCAACTCTCTCTCAACGTCAATCCCCCGCTCGCGGGCGACCGTCAGCAGCTTCGCGATGTCCCGCCTCGCGACCCCGAGCCGCGCGGTGTTCTCCAGCTCGCCCGTAGCGTGCCGAAACCGCAGGTTGAACGCCTCCTGCTTGGCGTCGATCAGCTTCGCCACCAGCTCGTCGTCTTTCAGATCGTGCGCCGCCGCCGCCTTCATCAGGCCTCGACCCCCTCGCGCTTGACGAACTTGGTCTTCACCGGAAGCTTGTGCCCCGCCAGGCGCAGCGCCTCGCGGGCGAGGTCCTCGGGCACGCCGGCCAGCTCGAACATCACCCGGCCGGGCTTGATCACCGCGACCCAGCCCTCCGGGTTGCCCTTGCCCGAGCCCATCCGCGTCTCGGCGGGCTTCTTCGTGTAGGGCTTGTCGGGGAAGACGTTGATCCAGACCTTGCCGCCGCGTTTGATCTTGCGGGTCATCGCGACACGCGCGGCCTCGATCTGGCGGTTGGTGATCCAGCCGCGCTCCAGCGACTTCAGCCCGTACTCGCCGAAGGAGACGGCGCTGCCGCCCTTCGCGTTGCCGCGCATCCGGCCGCGCATCTGTTTGCGGTGCTTGACCCGTTTCGGCATCAGCATCAGCGACCGCCTCCCCCGCGCTGGCCGCCGCGGCCGCCTCGATCGCCGCCGGGGCGCCCGCCGCGCCCAGCTTGGCCCTGCGGCGGCTCGCCGTCGCTGGAGTCCTGGTCGGAGCGGAAGCCCTCCGGCATCACCTCGCCCTTGTTGATCCAGCATTTGACGCCGATCCGGCCGGTCGTCGTCCGCGCCTCGAAGAAGCCGTAGTCGATGTCGGCGCGCAGCGTATGCAGCGGGACGCGGCCGTCGGAATAGCCTTCGGTTCGCGCCATCTCGGCGCCGCCGAGGCGCCCGGAGACCTGCACCTTGACGCCCTTCGCGCCGGAGCGCATCGCCGAGGTCAGCGCCCGTTTCATCGCCCGGCGGAAGGCGACCCGGTTCTGCAGCTGCTCGGCGATCGACTGGGCGACCAGCTTCGCGTCGAGCTCGGGGCGCTTCACCTCGCGGATGTTCACCTTCACCGGGCTGCCGGTCAGCTTGTGCAGGTCCTTGCGCAGGGCGTCGACTTCGCTGCCCGACTTGCCGATCACGATGCCGGGACGTGCGGTGTGGATGTCCACGGCGACCTCGCCGCGGCGCTCGATCGTGATGTCGGAGAGCCCGGCATGGGCGAGCTTGCCGACGATGTGATCGCGGATCGCCAGGTCTTCCTGCAGCACGTCGGCGAAGTTTTTCTCGTCGAACCAGTTCGACTTCCAGGCGTGGATGTAGCCGACGCGAAAGCCCTCGGGGTGGATCTTCTGTCCCATCTCCTCAGTCCTCTTCCGGGCTCAGCGCCACGGCGATGTGGCTGGTTCGCTTGTGGATCGGCGTCGCCCGCCCCAGCGCCCGCGGCCGGAAGCGCTTCAGGGTCGGCCCTTCGTCGACGGTGATCTCCGCCACCCGCATCTCGTCGGCGATCAGGTCGTGGTTGTTCTCCGCGTTGGCGGCAGCGGAGTCGATCAGCTTGCGAATGTCGTGGGCGGCAGCGCGCGGGGAGAACTGCAGCAGGGCCCGGGCCTTGTCGATCTGCAGGCCGCGCACCTGGTCGGCGACGAGGCGCGCCTTGCGCGGCGCGATCCGCACGTAGCGGGAGCTGGCGCGGACCACGATCGGAGCCAGGCTCGGTTTCGGCGCCTCGACTTTTTTCTCCGGCGCTTTTTTGGCCGGCGCTTTCGCTTCAGTGGTTTTTTTACTTGCCACTTTTTTGCTGTTTTTCTTATCCGGGTTGGTCGTTTTCTTCTCGTCGGCCATCGCTACTCGCCTCCCTTGCCCGTGCCGGAGTGGGAGCGGAAGGTGCGGGTCGGCGCGAACTCGCCCAGCTTGTGGCCGACCATCGACTCCGAGATGAAGACGGGAACGTGCTTGCGGCCGTCGTGGACGGCGATCGTGTGGCCGACCATGTCCGGGAAGATGGTCGAGGTCCGCGACCAGGTTTTCAGCATCTGCTTGTCGCCCGACTCGTTCATCGCGTTGACGCGCTTCATCAGCGCCTCTTCCACCCACGGGCCCTTTTTGGTCGAGCGTCCCATCAGCGGCCCTTCTTCTTCCCTCGGCGCCTGCCGCGCACGATGTAGCGGTCGGACTGCTTGCCCTTCTTGCGGGTCCGGTAGCCGAGCGTCGGCTTGCCCCACGGCGTCACCGGGTGCCCGCCCGGCGTGTGGTGGGCCTCGCCGCCGCCATGGGGGTGATCGACCGGGTTCATCGCGACGCCGCGGGTCTGCGGTCGCTTGCCCTTGTGGCGGTTGCGCCCCGCCTTGCCGATCTTGAGGTTCTGATGCTCGGCGTTGGAGAGAGTCCCGACCGTGGCGCGACAATCGGCGCGGACCAGCCGCATCTCCGAGGACGGCAGCCGCAGGGTCACCATCTCGCCCTCCTTCGCCGCCAGCTGGATCGCGGCGCCGGCGGCGCGGCCGAGCTTGCCGCCCTGGCCGGGGACCATCTCGACGTTGTGGACGAGCGTGCCGGTCGGCATCTCGCGCAGCGTCATCGCATGGCCCGGCTTGATATCGGCGCCCGGCCCGGATTGGACCGTGTCGCCGACCGCGAGCTGCGCCGGGGCGAGGATGTAGCGCTTCTCGCCGTCGGCGTAGTGCAGCAGCGCGATGTAGCAGCTGCGGTTCGGGTCGTACTCGATCGTCGCCACCTTGGCGGGAACCCCGTCCTTGAGCCGCTTGAAGTCGATCTGGCGGTAGCGCCGCTTGGCGCCTCCGCCGCGGTGGCGGGCGGTGACCCGGCCGTTGACGTTGCGCCCACCGGACTTGCGCAGCCCCTCGGTCAGCTTGCGCTCCGGCTCGCCGGCGGTCAGCTGCTCGCGCAGCGGGTAGGTCGCGAAGCGGCGGCCCGGGCTGGTCGGTTTCGTTTTGCGGTTCGGCATCTGTCTTGGTCCTACGCGGTCTCCGCGCCTTCGAACAGCTCGATCCGTTCGCCCGGCGCCAGCTGGACGATCGCCTTCTTCCAGGCGCGGGTGCGTCCCTGGTGCAGGCCGCGACGCTTCGGCTTGGCGCGGACCTTGGCGGTCCGCACGCCGGCCACCTTGACGTCGAAGACCTCCTCGACCGCATGGGCGATCTGCGTCTTGTGGGCGCGGTCGTTGACCCGGAACGTGTACTTGCCCTCGGCGATCAGCGCGTAGCTCTTCTCCGAGATCACCGGTCGGATCAGGACGTTGCGCGCGTCCATCAGCCCAAACGCTCCTGCAGCTTGGCAAGCGCTCCCTCGGAGACGACGAGCGAGGCGGCGCCGATCACGTCGGCCACCCCGACCGCGCCGACCTCGACCACCTGCACGCGGGGGATGTTGCGGAAGCTCTTCACCGCGCCGGTCTCCTCGCCGCTCAGCAGGATCAGGGTCGAGCGCTTGGCGCCCCACTTCTCCAGCGCCCCGGCCGCCTGCTTGGTCGAGGGCGTCTCGAAGGCGGCGGCGTCGAGGACCGCGACGCTGTCGCGCTCGGCGTGGACGGAGAGGGCGGCGCGCATCGCCTTGCGGCGCGCTTTGCGGTTGACCTTGACCGTGTAGTGGCGCGGCTTGGGGCCGAAGGCGACGCCGCCGCCGGAGCGGTTGGGGACGCTGAGCGCGCCGGCGCGGGCACGGCCGGTCCCCTTCTGGCGCCAGGCCTTGGCGGTCGTCATCGAGACCTCGCCGCGGGTCAGCGTCGAGGCGGTGCCGCGGCGGCGCGCCGCGAGGTCGGCGCGGGCCGCCTCGTGGACCAGCGAGTGGTGGAACGGCTCGGAGAAGAGCTCTTTCGGCAGGTCGGCTTTGGTGGTCTTGCCGAGCACGGCGGCTTTAGCCATCGGTCCGCACCTCCACCACCACGTTGCGCGAGCCCGGCACCGAGCCCTTGATCAGCAGCAGGTTGCGCTCGGCGTCGACGTCGGCGATCTCCAAGCCCTTCTGGGTGACCCGCTTGTTGCCCATCTGGCCCGGCATCCGCATCCCTTTGAAGACGCGGGCCGGGAAGGCGCTGGCGCCGATCGAGCCCGGGGCGCGAACGTTGTGGGAGCCGTGGCTGACCGGCCCGCGGCTGAAGTTGTGGCGCTTGATCCCGCCCTGGAAGCCCTTGCCGATCGATGTTCCGGAGACCTTCACCTTCTGGCCGGCCTCGAAGGAGGCGACGGTGACGTCGTCGCCTATTTTGACCGGGTCATCTCCGCCGAGGTCCTCGTCGCGGAACTCGACCAGGTGGCGCATCGGCGGCGCACCGGCCTTCTTGGTGTGACCCTCCTCGGCCCTGGTCAGCTTGCCCGCCTTGACCTCGCCGAAGGCGAGCTGCACGGCGGCGTAGCCGTCGCGCTCGCGCTCGCGGACCGCGGTCACCTTGCAGGGGCCGGCCTCGATCACGGTCACCGGCACCACCGTGCCGTCCTCGCGGAAGACCTGCGTCATGCCGAGCTTTTTGCCAACGATCGCGGCCATGGCTAAAGGCGAATCTCGATGTCGACCCCGGCAGGCAGCGAGTCCAGGCGCTGCAGCGAGTCGACGGTTTTCGGAGACGGCTGCAGGATGTCGATCAGCCGCTTGTGGGTGCGGATCTCGAAGTGCTCGCGCGAGTCCTTGTCCTTGAACGGCGAGCGGATCACGCAGTAGACGTTTTTCTCGGTCGGCAACGGCACCGGACCGGAGACGCTGGCGCCGGTGCGCTCCGCTGTCTCGACGATCTCGCGGGCAGCCCGGTCTATGGCGTCGTGGTCGTACGCCTTGAGCCGGATCCTGATCTTCTGTGCCGCTATCGCTGCCACGTTCTGAAGCTGTCTCTCTCTTGTCTTTCTCTCGCGCGGCCTTACCGCGCATAAAGGGCGGGGCCCCTTTTGGTGGGGCGCCGCCCCGGTCGTATGTATTTGCGGTTGTCTCGCCGCCCGGCGGGCGACGAAAAGGGCGGGCCGAGGCCCGCCCTGGGGTATCGCTACTCGATGATCTCGGCGACGACCCCCGAGCCGACGGTGCGGCCACCCTCGCGGATGGCGAACCGAAGGCCCTGGTCCATGGCGATCGGCTGGATCAGCTCGATCGTCATCTCGACGTTGTCTCCCGGCATCACCATCTCTGTCCCCTCGGGGAGGTTGGCGATCCCGGTCACGTCGGTGGTGCGGAAGTAGAACTGAGGCCGGTAGCCGGAGAAGAACGGGGTGTGACGCCCGCCCTCCTCCTTCTTCAGGCAGTAGACCTCGGCCTTGAACTTGGTGTGAGGCGTGATCGAGCCGGGCTTGCAGAGCACCTGGCCGCGCTCGATCTCCTCGCGCTTGGTGCCGCGCAGCAGGGCGCCGATGTTGTCGCCGGCCTGGCCCTGGTCGAGCAGCTTGCGGAACATCTCCACCCCGGTCACCACCGTTTTCGTGGTGTCCTTGATCCCGACGATCTCCACCTCGTCGCCGCTGTTGACGATCCCCTGCTCGACCCGGCCGGTGGCGACGGTGCCGCGGCCGGTGATCGAGAAGATGTCCTCGATCGGCATCAGGAAGGGCTTGTCCAGCTCGCGGACCGGCTCCGGGATGTAGGAGTCGAGCGCGTCGGCCAGCTCGAAGACCGCCTTCTGGGCCTCCTCGTCGCCCTCCAGCGCCTTCAGCGCCGAGCCCTTGACGATCGGGGTGTCGTCCCCGGGAAAGTCGTACTCGTTGAGCAGGTCCTTGACCTCCTCCTCGACCAGCTCGACCAGCTCGTCGTCGTCGACCTGGTCGATCTTGTTGAGGAAGACGACCACGTGCGGGACGTTCACCTGGCGGGCGAGCAGGATGTGCTCGCGGGTCTGGGGCATCACGCCGTCGGCGGCGGAGACGACCAGGATCGCCCCGTCCATCTGGGCGGCGCCGGTGATCATGTTCTTCACGTAGTCGGCGTGGCCCGGGCAGTCGACGTGCGCGTAGTGGCGGCTGTCGGTTTCGTACTCGACGTGGGAGGTGGCGATCGTGATCCCGCGCTCCTTCTCCTCCGGAGCGTTGTCGATCTCCGCGAAGCTCTTCGCCTCGGCCCCGCCTTTCGTGGAGAGGGTCTGGGTGATCGCGGCCGTCAGCGTCGTCTTGCCGTGGTCGATGTGACCGATGGTGCCGACGTTCACATGCGGCTTATCGCGCTCGAACTTCTCCTTGGACATCTCTCTCCGTTCTACCTTTCGAAAGTCGGGTTCTGTCTGCGTTGGCTGGTTAAGTTGACGAAGTCAATGCGTGGCAGGGCGATTCGTTCTGCCTGCGGGCGAACCTGGGAAATATAGCCAGATGCCCGCTCAGTGCGCGTGTGGGCTAGGAGGCGGCCCCCACCGGTTCGCCCGCCCGGTGCTCGACTATCTCCTCGGCGATGTTCGCCGGGACCTCCTCGTAGCGCTCGAACTGCATCGTGTAGGTGGCGCGCCCCTGGGTCGAGGAGCGAAGGTCGGTGGCGTAGCCGAACATCTCGCCGAGCGGCACGTAAGCCTGCACGGCGAGCGCGTTGCCGCGCTGCTCCTGGCCCTGCACTTTGCCGCGCCGGCGCGAGAGGTCGCCGATCACGTCGCCGAGGAAGTCCTCGGGGGTGACCACCTCGACCGACATCACCGGCTCCAGCAGGACCGGGCTCGCCTTGCGGGCGCCCTCCTGGATCGCCATCGAGCCGGCGATCTTGAAGGCCATCTCCGAGGAGTCGACGTCGTGGTAGGAGCCGTCGATCAGTTCGACCCTCACGTCGACCATCGGGTATCCCGCCTTGACGCCGTTCTGCAGCGCCTCCTCGATCCCCTGTTCGGCCGGGCCGATGAACTCGTTCGGGATCGCGCCGCCCTTGATCTTGCTGATGAACTCGAAGCCCTCGCCGGGCGCCGGCTCGACGTTGATGACGACGTGGCCGAACTGGCCGCGGCCGCCGGTCTGGCGCACGAACCGCGCCACCACCTTCTCGACCCGCTTGCGGATCGTCTCGCGGTAGGCGACCTGGGGGCGGCCGACGTTGGCGTCGACTTTGAACTCGCGCAGCATCCGGTCGACGATCACCTCGAGGTGCAGCTCGCCCATCCCGTGGATCAGGGTCTGGCCGGTCTCCTCGTCCGATTCCACCTGGAAGGTCGGGTCCTCCTCCCCCAGGCGC
>DATMRN010000078.1:0-11600 GCA_035566275.1 Solirubrobacterales bacterium
CCGCCCGACCAGCGTCTACCTCGCCCACCCCGGCTCGGCCTACGAGGTCGAGGTCTACGACCCCTCGCCCCGCCGTGCCCTGGCGGTGGCCCTCTCCGGCGCCGTCGTCCCGGCGGGCTGATCGCGAGCAGCGCCGTGCTGACCTCCTCGGCCCGATTCTCGGCCGCGCCTCTCTCAGCTGGCGAACCCGTCGATTGCCCCGGTTGCGATGTACTCGACGTTGGGGCCTCGCTTGGGAGAGTCGGGGGCGAACTCGATCCAGCCCTTCCTGCGCATCCTCGTCAGCCGGTTGCGCGCGGTGGGCACGTCGCAGTCGAGGTAGTTGCGGACGTCCTCGTTGGAGATCCGCCGGTGGCGCTTCAGGTGGCGGATCAACTTCGCATCGTCTCCGTCGATGGTCTCGACGCGGTAGCTGAGGGCGCTGCGCATCCCTGCCAGGGCAGCCGGGCTCAGCTTGTACGCCGGGTACTGCCGGCGGGCGCTGCTGCGGGTCGGCTCGAGCAGCTGCTCCTTGCGCATCCGCTCCAGCACGCGCTGGCAGGCGGCGGGATCGCGCTGCAGCGGAGGGGCTGCCTTCTGTGCGGTGATGCTGCGCTCCCCGCGAAGTGCGGCGAGCACCAACAGAACGTCGAGGTCAGAGGCGAGCCTCGGGTTTGCCGGGAACGCCGGCGCGCGCAGGAAGCGGGCGAAGGCGGCATCGCCGCCGCCGCCGGGGACCGTCACCGTGAACCTGGGGCCGTCGGCGATTCGCGGCGGGCCCTTGCCGATCCCGGCCAGCAGCCGCCACACCCGGTCAAAGCCGAGGCCGGCCCCCTCGGCTATCCGCAGGCGCGCGATCTCTCGCGCGAGCAGGCGGTTGCGCTGTGCGGTCTCGCGCAGCAGCCGGTTGGGATGCAGAGTCGGCAGCAGCCCGCCGGGGCTGGAGAGCACCAGCTCGTCGGGGGAGTGGGAGACCTCGATCGCACCGGGCAGCTCCCAGTCGCGGTGGGCGAAGGCGTTGGCGGCAAGCTCGCGGACGACGTCCTCGGGGTAGTCGACCATCTCGACCTGGGTGCCACTGACCCGGATCGTCTCGGTCGAGGCCAGCGCCCCGACCCGCGCCAGGACGTCGTCGATCAGCAGCACGATCGGCCGCCGCTCGCAGTCCTCGCGGCGCAGCACGACGGATCCCTCGGCCCCCGGGCTCGACGCCGTCGCTGGCGTGGTCGGCAAGGCGAACCGTGTCGACGGGGTAATGACGTGGATCGGCGCCCTGCAGCGCCTCCGCACGCGTCGTGGCCTTGTCTCGCACTCCGATCGCGATCACGCCGCCGTTGCTGTTCGCCAGGCACGCCGCGGTCTCGGCGAGCAGTGCGAGGAATCGCTTGCGCTCGTTCCCCATCTTGGCCTTTGCGCGGCGCCGGGGCGGCAGCGCCGTGTCGGGGGTCTCCTTGAAGTCGAGCAGCTCGTGCTCCTCATCGTCGGCTTCCCAGCCCGCTCCGATTCGGGCCAACGCTTCCCTGGCGAGGTCCATGGGGTCCATTCGCGATGGAATGACAGGGCAAATGATAGATCCACACAAGTGACCTCGTATCATTTAGCCCTGAGGGAGTCTCTGGAGTCGCACGGCAGCGAGGACGCGCTGCGAAACCGCGTCGCTCACCTGGCCTGAGTCGGGGAAGCATGGCTTCGGCTTGGCTCCTCTTCCCCGCCCTGCTCCTCGCCGCCTGCCTCGGCTGCGGCTTGCTCTTGGAGCTGGCCCTGGGGCGGCGGCTGCCGGGCCTGCTCCTCGCCCCCGCCGGCTTCGCGGTGGTGGTCGTGGTGGCCGGCCTCGCCACCGCGACCTCGGCGACCGCGCCGCTCGCCACTCCGGCCGTGGCGGCCCTGGCGCTGGCGGGCATCGGCCTCTCCTTCCCGTGGGAGGGACGGCGCCCCGAGCCATGGGCGCTGGGAGCGGCGCTAGCGGTCTTCGCCATCTACGCCGCCCCGATCGTCGCATCCGGGCACCCAACCTTCGCCGGCTACATCAAGCTCGACGACACCGCCACCTGGATGGCCTTCGTCGATCGCCTCATGGAGCACGGCCGCAGCCTCTCCGGCCTCGCCCCCTCGACCTACCAGCGCACCCTCGAAGTCAACCTCCCCGGCGGCTACCCGGTCGGCGCCTTCGGACCGCTCGGGGTGGGAACCCAGCTCAGCGGCGCCGACGTCGCCTGGCTGGTCCAGCCCTACATGGCGAGCCTCGCCGCCCTGCTCACCCTCTGCCTCGCCCAGATCGCCCGCCCCCTGATCGACTCGCGCCCGCTGCGGGCGCTCTGCGCCGCCGCCGCCCTCTCCGCCCTGCTCTACGGCTACGGCCTCTGGGGCGGGGTCAAGGAGCTGGCCACCGCGCTGGCGCTCGCCACCCTCGCGGCGACGGTCCCGATCGCCTTGGAGCGGGGGAGGGGCTGGCGCGTCCTTCCCCTCGCCCTCGCCGCCGCCGCCCTGCTCAGCATCGCCGGCACGGGCGGGGCGGCTTGGCTGGCGCCGATCCTCGCCCTCGCGGCGCTGCTCCTCCTCCGCGCCCAGGGCCCGCGCGCCGCCCTGGCGCGCGCCGTCCCCTTCGCCATCGCGGCAGCCCTCCTCGGAGCGCCCGCGATCCTCGCCGGCGCCTCCTTCTCCCCGACCCAGGGCGCGCTGACCAGCGCCTCGGAACTCGGCAACCTGGTCCATCCCCTGCTCGCCGCCCAGTACGTCGGCATCTGGGCGGTCGGCGACTTCCGCCTGCGTCCCGACCACGTTCTCTTCACCGACGCGCTGATCGCGCTCGCGATCGCCTGCGCGGGAGTGGGGGGGTGGGCGGCGTGGCGCAGGCGTGCCACCGCGCTCGGGCTCTACGCCGGCGCCGGCGCGCTCGGCACGGCGGCGATCGTCCTCTACGCTTCCCCCTGGGTGGGGGCCAAGGCGCTGGCTTCCGCCAGCCCCTCCTTCCTGCTGCTGGCGCTGGTCGGGGCGGCGACGCTGGCGCAGGGGATCGTCCCGTCGCTGGGGAAGAGGCTCGCGCCGCTGGGCGGCGCGGCGGCGAGGAGCGCCCCGACCCTCGGCCTCGCCGTCCTCACCCTGCTCCTCGCCGGCGTCGCGGTCTCCGACGCCCTCGCCTACCACGACGCCAGCCTCGCCCCCTACGCCCAACTACGCGAACTGCAGAGCATCGGCCACCAGATCGCCGGCCAGGGCCCGACCCTGCTCACCGAATACAACCCCTACGGTGCCCGCCACCTCCTGCGCGAAGCCGACGCCGAAGGCGCCTCGGAGCTGCGCTCCCGCCCGATCGCCCTGCGCGAGGGCGGCGAAGCCCGCAAGGGCGAATGGGTCGACACCGACCGCATCTCCCTGCCCGCCCTACTCACTTACCGCACACTTGTGCTCAGGCGCAACCCCGTTCAGAGCCGCCCGCCCGCCGTCTACCAGCTGATCCGCCAAGGCCACTACTACGACCTCTGGCAGCGGCCCCCCGCAGAAGACACCCTGCGCACCGTCGAGCACCTGCCGCTGGGCGGCGCCTTCGACCCCGCCGGCGTCCCCCGCTGCGCCGCGGTCCTGCGCCTCGCCCGCGAGGCCGGCCCCGAAGGAAAGCTCGCCGCCGCGATCCGAGCGCCCAACATCGTCGCCTCGCTCGGCGAATCCCAGCACCCGGCGAGCTGGGCGCCAACCGAAGCGGGCGGCCCGGCCCTGGTCCCCCGCGGCCCCGGTGTCGCCCGCCTCACCGTCCGCGTCCCGGCCGCCGGGCGCTATGAAGCCTACGTCGGGGGCAGCGCCCGCAACGAGCTCAGCCTCGCCCTCGACGGCCGCCCGCTCGGCTCGGTCTCAAACCAGTTGAACGAGTCGGGCCAGTACCTCTACCTCGGCGCCGCCCGCCTTGCCCCGGACACCCACACCATCACGCTCACATACAGCGGCCAGACCCTCGCCCCCGGCAGCGGCGGCCCGCCGGAGCCGATCGGCCCGCTGGTCCTCAGCCCCCTCGGCGCCGACCCGCCGGTCACCTACCTGCCGCCCTCCCGGGCGCGGGAGCTGTGTGGAAAGCACCTCGACTGGGTGGAGGCGCTGGCGCCGTGAATAAGCCACGATCTGTTATGGCATACTTATGCCATGCGTACCACGCTCGACCTCGACGACGGCCTCATGCGCTCACTCATGGTCCGCCACCCCGGCGAGTCCAAAACCAAGGCCGTCGAGGCTGCCATCGCCGATCACGTTCGCCGCGGGGCGGTCGACTGGCTGCTCGAGAACGCCGGCAGGATCGAGATCGAAGATGTCTCCAAGGAGATGCGCGCGATCGACCGGCGCATCTGAACCGGGATGGTCCTACCGGACACATCGGTATGGGTCGACTTCTCCCGTCGCGGCGCCCGCGGCCGGACGGCGGCCATGCGCGCCCTCCTCGACTCCGGCGAGGTGGCTACCTGCGGCCCGGTCGCGGCCGAGCTGCTCGCCGGCGCCGAGGGCGAGGTGGCAGAGCGGATCTGGGAGACGCTGTCCTCCCTGCCCTGGGCGGAGCTGGGCCCGCCGGCCTGGCGCGAGGTCGGTGCCACCGCCCGCCGCCTGCGCGCCAGCGGCCAAGCCCTGCCTCTCACCGATATCGCGATCGCGGTCGCCGCGGCCCGCGCCGGCCACACCCTCTGGGGCCTCGACTCCGACTTCGAGCGCATCTGCGGCGCCCTCCCCGAGCTGGAGCTCTACGAGCCCCGCCCGTCCGCCGGCTGAGCAGCGCCCGCCCTTGACAACCTCGTAGCTCTCTGCTTGCATGCACCAGCGTGAATCGAGGATTGCGTCTCTAAATAAGAGGCTATTGTTCAAGAAAACGCGGGAAGTCGGGCATATGAGCCCCCAGTCGCCTCGCCCCTCCGCGGGGGGGAATTCCGATCCACCCCCGCTGCCCCGCGGCCGCCACCGCCTCCCCTTCGAGTTCGTCGTCGACAACCAGCGCCGCCGCTTGCTTACCGGCGCCGCCCGCGCCCTCGCCACCCACGGCTACGCCGACTTCACCGTCAAGCACGTGATCGAGGCCGCCGGCGTCTCCCGCGCCACCTTCTACGCCAACTTCGACAACAAGCGCGACTGCGTCCTCGCCGCCCATCGCGACGTCTTCGAGCGCCTCGTCGCACTGATCTTCCGGGCCTGCGCGGCCGAGCGCCAATGGCCGCTGAAGGTGAGGGCGGCGATCACCGATTCCTTCGCTCTCATGGTCGCTGAGCCTGGCGCGGGACGCCTGCTCACCCTCAACGCGGTGGCGACCGACATGGAGGTTGCCCGCCAGGTGATCGACTCCAACGCCCACCTCGCCGCCCTGCTGCGCGACGGCCGCCGCCAGACCCCGCTCGGCCCGACCCTTCCCGACCTCATCGAGGAGGGCCTGATCGGCGCCCTCTCGGCGATCGTCACCGGCCGCCTCCTCGACCGCGGCGTCGAGGGCCTCGCCGAGCTGCCGCCCGAACTAGTCCAGCTAGTCCTCACGCCCTATGTCGGCGTCGAGGAGGCGGCGCGAGTGGCAACGGGAGCGGAGTAGCGGATAGCGTCGCCTTATAAGGACAGAAGGTGGGGCGAAAGTGCCTCGCCAACCGTCTTAGGAGGGTGATGCCGACGACGATGGCCCCACCTGCTCCTTGCTTTTCCTCTCCTGGTGTCCGTGGTGGGCGTGACCGCCAGCTGATCGACTTCGTCGGGCGCCACGGCGTCGTCGCGATCGAGCACGTGATGGCGGCGCTGGGGGTCGGCCAGGCCTCCGCCTACCAAGGCCTTGGCCGGGCACCAGTGGTCTGAGCCCCACTATGAGATGGCGACCCAGCGCCTGCTGCTGCAGGCGCTGGGCACGATGCGGGCGGCGGACCTTTGGCCGCCGACGCTCTCCACCCTCGTCGCCCACATGCAGCCCGAACGCCTCGGCGCCCTCGCCGACGGTGAGCTCGGCCCCTGGCTCGACCCGAGCCTGGGGGAGGGCGAGGCGCTCGATCTCCAATCCAGCCTGCGCCGCGGCGAGGTCCTCTACTTCCACCTCGACGCCGACCGCTACCCGGCCGCCTCCAAGCTGCTCGCCGCAGCGCGCCTGGCCTCCTCTTCCCCAGCGGCGAGGGCGGCGTCTGGAACGATCCGGCTTGGCAGACCTGGCACCGCGACGCCTGGGCCCCTGCCTGCCGAGCGGCCGGCCTGCAGGGCGCCCGCCCCTACGACCTCCGCCACAGCTTCGTCTCGCTGCTGATCAACGAAGGGCGCAGCATTGTCGAAGTCGCCCGCCAGGCCGGTCACTCCCCGACCATGACGCTCGACGTCTACGCGCACGTCTTCGATGAGTTCGACGTCGCCGAGCGCCTCAGCGCCGAGGAGCAGATCGAACAGGCCCGGCGCGATGTGTCCGTATTGTGTCCGCCTGACTCAGACGAGGACCAAAAACCGCAGAAAACCCCTGCAAATCCTCATAATCCCATCTGCTTGCCGAGGATCTCCTTCATGATCTCGTCGGTGCCGCCGCCGATCGGGCCGAGGCGGGCGTCGCGGACGGCTCGCTCTATGCCGTACTCGCGCATGTAGCCGTAGCCGCCGTGGATCTGGAGGGACTGGTCGGCGATCTCGAGGACGGCTCGCTGGGTTACGAGCTTGGCCATGCTGACGTCGCGGATGCAGTCTCGGCCCTCGTGGAAGAGGCGGAGGGCGTTGTAGGTGAGGGCGCGGGCGGCCTCGGCCTTGGTCCCCATCTCGGCGACGTGGTGGCGGATCGCCTGGAACTTGCCGATCGGACGGCCGAAGGCTTTGCGCTCGAGGGCGTAGGCGACGGTGACCTCGATCAGGCGCTGCATCGCGCCGACGGCGCCGATCGCCATCAGCAGCCGCTCCCAGGCGAAGTTGGCCATGATCAATTTGAAGCCGCCGTTCTCCTCGCCCAGCAGGTTCTCCGCCGGCACCTCGACTTCGGTGAACGACAGCTCGCCGGTGTCGGATGAGTGCCAGCCCATCTTCTCCAGCTTCCGGGCAACCTCGTAGCCGGGCATCTCGCGCTCCAGCACGAGGAAGGAGATGCCGTGGTGGCCGCCCTCCTGCGTGGTCTTGACGGCGCAGACGAGGAAGTCGGCGCGGACGCCGTTGGTGATGAAGGTCTTGGCGCCGTTGACGAGATAGCCGCCGTCGACCCGCTTCGCGGTGGTGGAGATGCCGGCGACGTCGGAGCCGGCGCCGGGCTCGGTGATCCCCAGGGCGCCGATCTTCTCGCCGGCGATTCCGGGCACCAGCCAGCGCTGCTTCTGCTCCTCGGTGCCGAAGTTGAAGATCGGCGGCATCGCGATCGAGGCGTGGGCGTTGAGGCCGGCTGCGACGCCGCCCGACCCGCCGGAGCGGGCCAGCTCTTCGACCCAGATCGCGTCGTGCAGGTGGGTGCCGCCCTGGCCGCCGTAGCGCTCCGGGAACTTCAGTCCGAGGAAGCCCAGCTCGGCGCAGCGCCCGTAGAGCTCGCGCGGGAATTCGCGGGCTGCCTCCCACTCGTCCACGTGCGGTGCGATCTCTCTGCCGACGAAGCGGCTGACCGTCTCGCGCAGCTCCTCGTGCTCCTCGCCGAAAGGCGGGAGCGTGGCGCGCTGGCCTTTGTCTTTGATGATTTCCACTATCGTTATGAATGAAGCGTGTTGTCTGCGCTTCAATCCTTTAGCGTCGAGAGTATGGAGCGCACGATGTGGACCGACGAGCGATTGGACGACCTATCCCACCGCGTCGACGCCGGCTTCGATCGGGTTGACAAGGACATTCGGGAATTGCGGGTCGATATCGGCTCCCTGCGACTCGCGATCCTCCAGGTGGGAGGGGGCTTGGCCATCGGTCTGGTTGGCGTGATCGTCTCGATTCTCATCAACGGCAGCTAGGGCCAGCCTTGGCTCCTACAGCCCGTAGCTCCGGCCGATCACGTCGAGCATCACCTCGTCGGTGCCGGCGCCGATCCGGTTGAGGCGGACGTCGCGGTAGGCGCGCTCGATCTCGTACTCCTTCATGTAGCCGTAGCCGCCGAGGATCTGGACGCAGTCGTCGGCGACCTCGCAGGCGACGCGGGAGGCGTAGAGCTTCGCCATCGTGATCTCGCGCACCGGGTACTCGCCGTTGGCGAAGCGCCAGGCGGTCGCGTAGGTGAACTGCTTCGCCGCCTCGGTCTTGGTCGCCATCTCGGCGAACTTGTGGCGGATCGCCTGGAACTTGCCGATCGGGCGGCCGAAGGCTTCGCGCTCCTTGGCGTAGTCGAGGGTCTTCTCGATCATCCGCTCGGCCCCCGCGTGGCAGCCGGCGGCGGCGACCAGCCGCTCGCCCTGGAGCTCCCAGGCGATGTGGTAGAAGCCCTTGCCGACCTCGCCCAGCACCGCATCGGCCGGGACGCGCACGTCTTCGAAGGCCAGCTCGCCGGTGTCGGAGGCGTGCATCCCCATCTTCTCCAGCTCGGCGGAGACGGTGAAGCCTGGCACGTGCGCGCCGTTCTCGTCGCGCAGGTCGACGACGAAGAGGGTGATCCCCGCGTGGCGCTCGTCCGGGTCGGTCTTGCAGACGAGGACGATGAAGTCGGCGCGGGGGCCGTTGGTGATGAAGGTCTTGGAGCCGTTGATCACGTACTCGTCGCCGTCGCGGATCGCTGTGGTGCGGATGCCGGCGACGTCGGAGCCGGCGCCCGGCTCGGTGATCCCGAGGCAGCCGATCTTCTCGCCCTTCAGGCCCGGCGCGAGGTAGCGCTGCTTTTGCTCCTCGCTGCCGAGCAGGTGGATGGGGGGGAGGACCATGTCGCTCTGCACCGCGAAGCCCATGTTGGTGCCGCCGGAGCCCGAGTAGCTCATGCACTCCGCGCGGACCAGCGAGTAGAAGTAGTCGCCGCCCTGCCCTCCGTACTTCTCCGGGAAGCAAAGGCCGAGGAAGCCGAGCTCGCCGGCGCGCTGCATCGCCGAGGTCGGCCAGTAGGTGTCCTCCCACTCGTTGCGGTGCGGCCACAGCTCGTTCTTGACCCACGTCTGCATCGACTCGCGCAGGTCTTCGTGCTCCTGGGTGAAGATGAAGTGCTTGCGCCCGGCCTCGTGGTCGGGCTTGATGACGCTGGAGCCGTTGGTCGTCGCGGTCGCCACTGTCTCTCTCCTCGTTCGCGGTTCGGGATGGGCGGCGCTGCCGCCCAAAAAGCCGAGTGGACAGTAGCACTTCTCACTTCCTGCACGGCGCCGGTTTCAGCTATCGTGCCGAGCGCGATGGGGAATTACGAGCTGGTCAGCTACGAGGTCGACGACGGGGTTGCCACCGTCACGCTGAACAACCCGGAGAAGCGCAACATGCTCTCCGGCCAGATGCTGTTCGAGCTGGTCGATGCGATGAAGACGGCCCGCGACTCCGAGGACGTGCGAGCGGTGGTCCTGACTGGGGCTGGCGATAAGGCTTTTTGCGCTGGCGCAGACCTCGGCGGCTTCGCGGCCGATGTTCCGCTCGTCACCAAACATTTTGCTTCTGATCTTTTTCTTGAATATTTCCGGCTGATGCCCCGCCTCGGCAAGCCCTCGCTCTGCGCCGTCAACGGCCACGTGCTCGCCGGCGGCATGGGGCTGGCCCTCTCCTGCGATCTGGTGATCGCCAGGGAGGGGGCGACCTTCGGCACGCCCGAGATCAACGTCGGCGCCTTCCCCTACATGATCATGGCGATCATCTACCGCAACGTCCCGCGCAAGAAGGTCAACGAGATGATGCTGCTCGGCGAGCGGCTCAGCGCCGAGCAGGCGGTCGAATACGGGCTCGCCAACAAGGTGGTCCCAGCGGGGGAGTTCGACGCCGCGGTCGCCGAGTGGGCCGGCAAGCTCGCCTCCAAGAGCCCGGTGCTGATGCGTCTCGGCCACGACGCGATGTACCGCCAGCAGGACATGGCCGTCGACGACGCGCTCGATTACCTGCGCTCCCAGCTCTCGCTCACCTTCACGACCGAGGACATCGTCGAGGGCGTCACCGCATTCTTCGAGAAGCGCGATCCTCAGTGGAAGGGAAGGTAGGGATGGCGAGCGCTGGGAAAGAGGAGCGGAACCTGCTGCCCGGGACAGCGCCGCTGGAGGAGCTGAACGAGCAGCTTCACGAGCGGCGCGAGAAGGCCAAGCTGGGCGGCGGCGAGGAGAAGATCGCCAAGCAGCACGAGCGCGGCAAGCTGACCGCGCGCGAGCGGATCGCCCTGCTGGTGGACGAGGGCACCTTCGTCGAGATGGGAATCCACGGTCGTCCCCACTTCGCCCAGCGCTCGATGGACGGCAAGGAGGCGCCGGCCGACGGCGTCATCACCGGCTGGGGGAACGTCGACGGCCGCCCCTGCTGCGTCGCCGCCTACGACTTCACCGTGATGGCCGGCTCGATGGGGATGACCGGCGAGCTGAAGGTGACCCGCCTGCGGGAGATGGCGCTCTCCAAGCGGATGCCGTTCGTCTGGCTGCTCGACTCCGCCGGCGCCCGCATCCAGGAGGCCACCGGGTCGCTCTTTGCCGGCTCCGGCCACCTCTTCCGCGAGGAGGTCGAGATGTCGGGAGTTATCCCGATGGTGGCGGCGATGATGGGGCCCTGCGCGGCCGGCACCGCCTACATACCGGCGCTCGCCGATTTCGTCCCGATGGTCTCCGGGCAGGGGGCGATGGCGCTGGCTGGGCCGCACCTGGTCAAAGCCGTGACCGGCGAGGAGATCTCGATGGAGGAGCTGGGCGGCGCCAAGGTCCACTGCCGCAAGTCGGGGGTGGGTGACCTGGAGGTCGCCGACGACGAAGAGTGCATTCGCGCGATCAAGCGCTACCTCTCATATTTCCCCGCCAACTGCGAGCAGAAGCCGCCGGTCGTCGAGACCGCCGACCCCGATGACCGCATGTCGGAGAAGCTGATGGAGATCGTTCCGGACTCCTCGCGGCAGCCCTACGACATGTACGACGTGATCGCCGAGATCGTCGACGACGGCGAGTGGTTCGACCTCAAGCCGAAGTTCGCCAAGACGCTGATCACCTGCTTCGCCCGCTTCGGCGGCCAGCCGGCCGGGATCGTCGCCAACCAGCCCAGGCAGCTGGCCGGCATCCTCGACAACGACTCCTCCGACAAGGCGGCGCGCTTCATCAATCTCTGCGACGCCTTCAACGTCCCGCTCGTCTTCCTCCAGGACGTGCCGGGGTTCATGGTCGGCTCGAAGGTCGAGCACGCCGGGATCATCCGCCACGGGGCGAAGATGCTCTACGCGGTCAGCCGCGCCACGGTGCCGAAGGTGACGGTCGTGGTCCGCAAGGCATACGGCGCCGGCTACTACGTGATGTGCGGCAAGGGTTACCAACCGGACACCATCGTCGCGTGGCCGCTTGCCGAGATCTCGGTCATGGGGCCCGAGGGTGCTGTGAACATCATCTTCAACAAGCAGGTCGAGGCTTCTGACAACCCCGAAGCCACCCGAGCTCAGCTCATCGAGACCATCCGCGCCCAGATCAACCCGTACCTCGCCGCCGGCTGGGCGATGATCGACGACGTCATCGACCCGGCCGAGACCCGTCGCGTCATCGTCAGCGGAATCCAGCAGGCGGACGACAAGAGGGTCGACCGGCCCTGGCGCAAGCACGGGAACATCCCCGTCTAGA
>DATMRN010000079.1:0-4102 GCA_035566275.1 Solirubrobacterales bacterium
CTGCTGGAGCAGGCCCATCGTGTCCCAGTTGCCCCAGGACTCGGCGATCTTGCCGTCGCTGAACCGATCGATCGCGATCCCGGTCACCTCGACGGTCTTCCCCGTGGGGGGAATGCCCATCAACTCGCCGCTCTGCGTCCCCCGAGCCGTCCACCGCGTGACGACGTAGTCGCCCTCGTCCACCTGCTGCTCCACGGTGTATTCGGTGTCGGGAAACGCCGCCAGGAACATCTCGGCGGTCTTCCGCGCGGCCGCCGGGCCGTGCTCGTCCGGGAACGGCCTCTGGGGATCGTGGTCGATCGCGTCCGCCGCGATGACCTCGTCGAACTTGTCGACTTCGTGGGCCTCCCAGAGATCGAAGAACCGCTTGGCCGCGGTCTTGTTCTGATCAGACATAGGCCCTCCTTCCGGTAGAAGACCGACGCTACGCCTGCCCCTCCCATCCCGTCAAGCAATCTTTACTTTTCGGGGCACTGAGCCCAGTTCAGCAGGGCCCCAACCGCCGCAGCTCGCGGCGGTAGACGTCCATCGAGCTGTGCCTCCAGTCGCTGTGGGTCTGGTTGCGCAGGCTCGGCACCAGCTCGCGGTGGAAGGGGGATCCGAGGCTCTCGTTGTGGCCGATCACGTTGCGCAGCTCGATGTGGAAGCGGCATCGCAGGTATTGGGTCAGCCGCAGCGAGGCGTTCATCTGGCGACGATTGCCGAGCACATCCGAATCGGCGAATCCGGTGTGCTCGATCCCGATCGCAGTCCAGTTGAGCCCGACCGTGTGGCGGCAGCGGATCGCGAGGTGGACGAGTGTCTTCGCCGTAGTGGCGCTCGGAGTAAGCGGCCATCTGGCGCTTGCGCTTCGGCCCGAAGGGGATCAGCCAGGGGGTGATGCGGGGCCGGGGCTGGCGTGTCGCCCGCGGGGTTGAGCCGCGCGGCGGCGGGAGCTTCGTGCTCACCACCCGGACGCCCTGGGACGCGCCAGCTGTTGCGAATGCGCCGACAGAGGCGGCGACGAAGGCAGGTAGAGCGAGAGCCGCGACAAACAAGGAGATTGCGCGTTGGCGACGTGTTCATGAGCTCCTCAGCTCGACCGAGGTGCCCGACGACATCGTCGGCTTTCATGCGCAACAGGCGGTCGAGAAGTGGCTCAAGTCGGTGATCGCAAGTCGCGGCGAAGACTTCGAGTACACGCACGACCTTCACCGACTCTTGACGCTGGCGAACCAAGATCAACCGCTGCCTCGCCGAGGGACGGGCCGCGTTGCGGGGGACAGCGTTGTGATCGGCGGGGCGGGACATAGCAGCCGCTGCCTTCCAATCGTCAAAGCCGCGCCGCCTCACTCGCAGGGCGGCCGCAGGCCGAGGCCGAGCGCCGAGCGCACGCGAACGTCTTGCCTCGATCTCCGTCACCAAATCCCGCCGGTATCGCAATCTAGAGACGCCTTCCTTAATCTTTGGAGACGCAATCCTCTAGACTCACGGGGCCTGATTGTGGTCGACCATTTCCCACAGGCGCTTCCCCATCCCAAACGGCGACTTCCTGGTCGGCGGGGGAACCGATTCAGCGCCTCTCTCTCCCTGGGAGAGGCGCAGTAAGGCACAAGCGGTCCGGTCGTCGAAGTCCCTTTGACGCCCGGCCCTTGTGCCGCGCCCGCGTGCCGCGCACACGCAGCGCTCTGCCCGTCGGGCCGCGCCGCGTGCTTGCCTCTCGCTCCTCGTCCTGCCCCCTCACTGCCGTCCTCACCCGCCCCCATTGGCCACCGCGCACGCCTCCTCGGCTCCTAAAAACGGCGCCAAGGCGATGTAGGTCATCAGCGGCGCCGCCCGCGGCAGGCTCTCGGCGCCGCCGCTTCGCACCTGGCGGTAGAGCAGCTCATAGGTCGCCCCCCCGATCGCCTCGGCGGCGATCGCCGGCGCCTCGGGCGCGCGCTCATAGCCCGGCTCCAGGAAGCCCATCAGCCCTTCGACCGTGCGGTCGCGGCGCTCCAGCGCCCGCGTCGTCCCCGAGAAGATCTCGACTATCGCCAACCGGGCGAAGCTCGGGTGCTCGGCGAGGAAGTCGGTCATCGCCTCGAAGGAGGCCCGCACCGCGGCCGGCCACCCCTGCGCCCGCCGGTAGGCGGGCAGCGTCAGCGCCAGCATCTGCGCCTGGCCGGCCTCCAGGGCCGCGGCGAAGACGTCCTCCTTACCGTCGAAGTGCTCATAGAAGGTGCTGAAGGAGACCGAGGCCCGCTTCGCGATCTCCTCGACCCTCGCCGCCGGGTAGCCGCGCTCGGCGATCGTCTCGGTCGCCGCCGCCATCAGCCGCTCCGCCGCATCGCCGGAGCGAAAGAGCTCGCCCGGCGCCGGCGCCCCTGAGCCCCTCCCTCCCCGCCGCCGCCGCAGCGGCTGCGGCGGCGGCTGATAGCCGAGGCTCCACTCCCCGAGCCCCTCCACCAGCCCGCTCAGCTCCGCCTCCCGGCCGCGCCGCAGGCGGGTGTAGATCACCTTGCGCAGGCCGCCGACGATCGCCGCCACCAGCTCCGCCGGCATCTTCGTCCCGCCCGAGCGCTGCGCGAAGCCCCGCTCGACCAGCCCCTCGAAGCCCGCCACCGCCCCGTCCATCGCTGCCACCGCCTCCGGCCCGGCGGCGAATGACTCGACGAAGCAGACCCGCGAGGCCGCCGGCTGGCCGACGATCAGCTCGACGAAGGCCGCCAGCGCCGAGCCGCGCCCGTCGTAGCGTGCCGCGACGGCTTTGGCCGAGCGCTCGAGGATCTCCCCCAGCGCCGCACCGAAGCACTCCTCCTTGTTGGCGAAGTGCGCATAGAAGGCCGAGCGCGAGACCCCCGAGAGCGCCACCAGGTCGGCGACCGTCGTCGCCTCATAGCCCCGCTGCGCGCAGACCGCCACCATCGCCGCGAACAGCCGCTCGCGCTGGCTGCGCACCACCTCCTCGCGCGCCGCGCCGGCCCCCGGCGCCAGCTTGCGGGCGCGCAGCTCCTTCGCGTCTCCCCACGGCGTCTCGGTCATCGCTGCGCCCGACAATATCCGTCTCCGGTGGCTCTGCGCCCGCCTGCCGGGCCCTCGGCGGCTCCCCAAATCGCCACTCGCCGCCTTGACATTTTTGTAGCTCTGTGTTCTTATGCAGAGGCGTTCTGAGGATTGCGTCTCCAAATAGGAGGCTGCTGTCCGAGGTGACGCGAAGCCCGCCCTCACCGGCGGCAACGGGACTACAGACATAGACGAGCCCGCCAAGGGGCCGCTGGGAGCGGCTGGCAGAGGGGCTCGGGAGCAGGAGACAGAGCGAAGTGCCAACCGCCTTCACCGGCATCGACTCAGGACCGACTCGGGCGCCCCGCCGCGCTGCCCCTCGGGTCCATCAAAGCTGCGCCCGTCTCCTCTCCCTGGCAGACGGCGCAATTGGAACCCGCCTGTCCTGTCGGGTTCCTGTCAACAGCGAGGGCGGCCCCCATGGCACCGAGATGCTTCCTGCTCCCGGCGCCGGGGCCGCCCCCGTCTGTAGGCCTCGCCCCGCACCCCCTGCGAGCGCCGCCCCCTCAGGCCGCGTTGCGAACCAGTTCGGCCAGGACCTCGCGGATGCTCTTGCCGCGCTCCACGGCCAGCTCCGCCAGTCGCCTCGCGTCGTCGGCGTCCATGCCGGGCAGGACGATCACTTCGGCGTCGGGGTTGCCCTCGTTGACCTGGATGTCGCGCGGGTCCATCGCGTCGATCTCGGCGTCGAAGTCGCCGGGCTGGGGATCGGGGTCTGTCCAGGGGTTCTTGGCCATGGTTCAACTCTCCAGAATCTTACGCTGACTCTTGGTCGAGTTCCAGCCGGTGACGACCAGCCAGCTGCTGGGCTCCAGGGTTCGCTCGACCACCAGGGTCAGCGCCCGACCGCCGTCGGTGAGCCCGACGAGCAGCCGGCGCTCCTCGCCTCCGCGCGGGTTCGGGCCGATCGCGTTGGCGTTGCGAAGCAGCTGTCTGGCCTCCCCGTCGGAGATGTCACGGGCTCCCAGCTTCTCGGCTGCCGTCTCGTCGATGAGCAATACGTTGATTTCGTCGGGCATGGATCGCTTTCGAGTGTCTGCACCCCTAAGACGTCAGCCACCTCCATTTCGCCCCCCTC
>DATMRN010000080.1:0-3952 GCA_035566275.1 Solirubrobacterales bacterium
GAGTCGGACGCAGGTGAAACTGGACGAGCGGGGATGGCAGGACGCCGCCAAGACGCTGTCGGATGCGTTGGAGCGAGTCTTGGATATCCAGGCTGAGAGCGCTGGGCGGATGGCCGAGGACGGCGAGGAGGCCATCTCGGCGACTGTGGCGATGATGAGCTTCGAGGCGGCGCCGACTCAGAAAGGGAAGAAGAAAGCCGTCGCAGCGCGGAGTTAGGCCTACCCTGCCAGTTCCCTCGCCCGGGCGAAGACCTCGTCCAGCATCGGTTCGGTCAGCTTGCCGGTGAAGGTGTTCTGCTGGCTGGGGTGGTAGCAGCCGAGTAGTTGCCAGCGGCCGAGCGTCGCTTCGGCCCCGTGGCCGAAGCGCGGCTTCGGGCGGGGTACGTCGGCGCCGAGCGCCCGCGCCGCCCGCAGGGCGCCGTCCCAGGCGAAGGCGCCGAGGGCGACGATGACGCGACAGCTCTCCAGCAGCTCCAGCTCGCGCTCCAAATAGGGGAGGCAATTGTCGCGCTCCGTCGGGGTCGGCTTGTTGGCCGGCGGGGCGCAGCGGACCACCGCGGTCACGTAGGCGTCGATGAGGCGCAGCGGGTCGCCGCGCCGCTCGGACTGGGGCCGGCTCGCGAAGCTCGCCCTATGCAGGGCGCCGTATAGCCACTCGCCGGAGCGGTCGCCGGTGAACATGCGGCCGGTGCGGTTGGCGCCGTGCGCGGCCGGGGCGAGTCCGACGATCGCCACCCGCGCCGCCGGGTCGCCGAAGCCGTCCAGCGGCCTCGCCCAGTAGTCCTCGCCGCGGTAGCGACGGGGCGGGTCGGCCGCGCGGGCCTCGCGCCACTCGACCAGCCGCGGGCAGCGCCGGCAAGCGTGGACCTCGGCCGCCAGCGAGTCCATAGGCTTTCGCGACTTGCTCATGACCCGGAAACGAATCACGTTTGCCCTTGCGGCGGCTCTTGTCCTCCTCCTTACGCGCCGGCGCCGTAGGCGATGATGCGCGCATGACCGGCCCCCTCCACGCGATCGGGCGCTTTTGCTCGCGGCATCACCGGCCTGTGATCGCGCTGTGGGTGGTCGCGGCCATCGCCCTGGTCGCGATCGGCCAGGCCTCCGGCAGCAAGACCAGCGAAAACCTGACGCTGCCGGGCACGGACTCGACCAGGGCGACGGAACTGCTGGAAGACAACCTGCCCGAACAGGCATACGGCAGCAACCCGCTGGTGATGGAAACGAGGAAGGGCACGCTGACCGAGCCGAAGTACTCCACCGCCATCGCGGAAACCGTGAAGCGCCTCGAAGCGCTGCCCGACGTCAACTCGGCGGTCAGCCCGCTCAGCCCGGCCGGCGCCGCCTTCCTCAGCAAGGACCGCACGATCGGCTACATCCCGGTCGTCCTCGGCGTCGGCCCCGGCGAACTCGACGAAAAGAAGGCTCAGCAGGTCCTCGACGCGGCGCAGCCGGCGCGCGCGGCGGGCCTGCACACAGCCGTCGGCAGCTATGTCGGCCAGCAGCTCTCGAAGCCGTCGACCGAGGTCAGTGAGGCGATCGGCCTCACCGCTGCGGTGATCATCCTGCTCTTCGCCTTCGGCACCGCGACCGCGATGATGCTGCCGATCGTCTCGGCCGTGATCGGCCTCGCCTGCGCGCTCTCGATCATCCGCCTGCTCGAGCACGTGACCCAGGTTCCAGGGGTCGCCTCGACCCTGGCGACGATGATCGGGCTCGGGGTCGGGATCGACTACGCGCTGTTCATCGTCACCCGCCACAAACTCCAGCTCGCCGACGGGATGGAGCTGCACGAGTCGATCTCCCGCGCCACCGCTACCGCGGGAGGCGCCGTCGTCTTCGCCGGCTTCACGGTCGTCATCGCCCTCTGCTCGCTCGCCTTCGCCGGGATACCGCTGGTCAGCACGCTCGGCTTCACTGCGGCGATCGCCGTGGTGGTCGCGGTCTGCGCCGCGGCGACCCTGCTGCCGGCCATGTTGGGGGCGCTCGGCCCCCGCATTAACTCGTTGCGAATAAAGCTCGGCAAGACTCACCCCGACGACAGGAAGCCCCATGGCTGGCTGCGCTGGGCGGACGGCGTCGCCGCGCGGCCTTGGCGCTCGGCGATCGCCGCCCTGATCGTGCTGGCAGTGCTGGCGCTGCCGATCTTCCAACTCGAGCTGGGGCAGAACGACATCAGCGCCCTGCCCAAGGACACCACCTCGCGCCAGGCCTACGACAGCCTCAACAAAGGCTTCGGGCCTGGCGTCAACGGGCCGCTGCTGATCGCCTCGGAATTCAAGTCGCCGGCGGAAGCGAAGCAGACGCTGCCGGGGCTGGAGAAACAGATCGGCGGCACCGGCGACGTCGCCGCGGTCACCGAACCCAGCTTCGACAAGAAGGGGACGGTCGCGGTCTTCACGGTGGTCTCCAAATCGGAGCCGTGGGCCGACGCCACCGTCGAACTGGTCGAAAACCTGCGGGGAACCATCATCCCCGAATCGCTGAAGGGGACCGGCGCCCACTCCTACGTGGGCGGGCAGACCGCCGGCTACATCGACCTCGCCACCCAGATCGGCGACAAGCTGCCGCTGATGATCGCGATCGTCGTCGCGCTCAGCTTCTTCGTCCTGCTCGTCGCCTTCCGTTCGCTGCTGGTCCCGATCAAGGCGGCGGCGATGAATCTGCTCTCGGTCGCCGCCGCCTACGGAGTGGTGACCGCGGTCTTCCAGCTCGGCTGGGGATCGTCGCTGATCGGGCTCGACCACTCGATTCCGATCGTCAGCTTCGTGCCGCTGCTGATGTTCGCGATCCTCTTCGGACTCTCGATGGACTATGAGGTCTTCCTGCTGACGCAGATGCGCGAGCACTTCAAGCAGTACGGTGACGAGCGCCGCGCCGTGGTCGAAGGGCTCGCGAACACGGGTCGGGTCATCACCTCGGCGGCGGCGATCATGGTCTGTGTCTTCACCAGCTTCGTCCTCAATGGCGACCCGGTGGTGAAGGAGTTCGGCGTCGGCCTGGCGGTGGCGATCGCGATCGACTCGACCCTGGTGCGCTGCCTGCTCGTCCCCGCAGTGATGGTGCTGCTCGGTCGCCGCGCCTGGTGGCTGCCGGGCTGGCTGGACCGGATCGTCCCCCACGTCAGCATCGAGGGCGAGGACTTCTTCGCCAAGCGCGACGCCGCCATCGCCGCCGATGGGCCGAAAACCGACGATATACGTCGGTTTTCGGCCCATCGACCCTCGGGCGGAGGAGATTGAGCGGGATGTTCCCGCTCAATCTGCCGAATGCGCTGACGCTGCTGCGCATCCTGGCGGTGCCGGTGGTGGTGGTCGCGCTGCTCGGGGAGACGCCAAACGGCGACGCGCTCGCCGCGGCGGTCTTCGCGCTGGCGGCGCTGACCGACGGCCTCGACGGCTACTTCGCCCGCTCCCGCGACGCGGTCACCACCTTCGGCAAGCTGATGGACCCGCTCGCCGACAAGCTGCTGATCGTCGCCGCGCTGGTCTCGCTCGTCTCCCTGCACCGGCTCGAAGCCTGGGTGGCGATGGTGATCATCGCCCGCGAGATCGCCGTCACCGGCCTGCGCGCGATCGCCGCAGAGCGCGGCATCGTGATCGCCGCGAGCTGGCTCGGCAAGGTGAAGACGGTGCTGCAGATCGCCGCCGTCTTCGCCCTGATCGCCGACAACCCGGCCCCGGCCTGGGTCAACGCCCTCGTCTACCTGGCGGTGGCCGTAACCATCATCAGCGGCGCCGATTACTTTTTCGGCCTCCGTCGTCGCCTAGCTGCCCCGCATATGGCGGAGGCCGAGGGCCGGAGCCATGGGCGGAATTGATTCGACCAAGCCCTCAGCTAAGTCGCCGACGGCGCTTCCAGCCATTCACGCATCGTCAGGTGGCGCTGCCGGTGCTCGCCGCTTGACAGCTCCTCGCGCAGGTCGCTGAGGAGGCCGTAGCGCTCGGCCACCACG
>DATMRN010000081.1:0-10142 GCA_035566275.1 Solirubrobacterales bacterium
ACGGACTTTGGCGAGCACGGCGGGGAGGGTGGGGGCGGCGTGAGGCGGCAGGTATTCGGTTGCGAGCTGCCGGCGCAGGCCCGGGTGGCGCTTCAGCACCTCTTCGCCGACCTTCTGCGGGTCGCCGCCGGATGGGAGGTAGGTGCCGGCGAAGAGGACCTGGCCGCCGCCGGTCGAGATCGGCACCAGGCGGTGGAGGGCGATCGCGTTGCGGATCGTCCAGGGGGCGACGACGAGGACGACGCCGGCGAGGAGGATCGCCGCCCCCGTGAGGGAGCGGCGCCATGCGGTGCGCGCTTCCCGCGCGAAGACGACCAGCGCCACCAGGAAGGCGACCGCCAGGTACTCGGGCCGGACCATCGCGGTCGCTCCGAGCAACAGCCCAGGGACGAGCCATCTGGCGCGCGAGGGGCGGCTTCGGTCGACGGAGGCTGCCCAGAGGATCGCCAGTACGGCTCCCGAGAGAAGGGTTGTTGCGAGCGGCTCCGACATCAGCATGCCCTGGTACTCGAGGAAGGCGGGATAGATCGCCACTGCGAAGGCGCCGATCAGCCCGGCCGCGGGGCCCGAGAGGCGGCGGCCGATCAAGTAGGCGAAGAGGACCGAGAGCGCGCCGGCAAGCGCCAGGACGATCCGGGCGAAGCGTTCGTGCACGCCGCCGCTGAGCTTGTAGAGGCCCGCGACGAACAGCGGCAATCCCGGCGAGTAGTTGTCGGCCGGCTGGGTCGCCTTCCGGCCCAGCGTGAAGCCGCGGTCTTCGTCGAGGCTCCGGGCGATGCGGCCGTAGGCGACGGCGTCGAAGACGGGCGCCCGGCCCTGCCAGGCGTAGTCGGCCCGCAAGCCCAGGCCCAAGAGCAGGATCGCCGCCAGGGCGGCGAGGCCCGCCCGCCCCCCGTTGCGTGCCGCCAGTGCGCCCATCGGCCTGATGCTATGTCGCTTCAGTCCGCTACCCTGCCGCGCCTATGCGAGTGCTCATCCTCGGCGGCGACGGC
Source organism: Solirubrobacterales bacterium (assembly GCA_035566275.1). Lineage (GTDB taxonomy): Bacteria > Actinomycetota > Thermoleophilia > Solirubrobacterales > 70-9 > DATMRN01. The sequence goes on from DATMRN010000081.1 coordinate 993, forward strand.
TACCTGGGTTGGCCGACGGCCCTGAGGTTTTCGGCCCGCGGTCACGAGGTCGCGGTCGTCGACGACTTCTCCCGCCGTCGTTGGCACGGCGAGCAGGGAACCGCGTCGCTGACGCCGATCCGCGGGCTCGACGAGCGGATCGCGGCCTGGCGGGAGATCTCGGCGGGCAATGAGATCCGCAGCCACGTCGGCGCGGTGCAGGACGGCGACTTCCTCGACGAGGTGGTCGCCGAGACCCGCCCCGAGGCGGTCGTCCACTACGGCGAGCAGCCCTCGGCGCCCTACTCGATGATGTCGCGCCGGCGCGCGGTCGAGACCCAGCACACCAACGTCATCGGCACCCTCAACCTGCTCTTCGCCATCCGCGACCACGCGCCCGACTGCCACCTGGTGAAGCTGGGCACGATGGGGGAGTACGGCACCCCCAACATCGACATCGAGGAGGGCTTCATCGAGATCGAGCACAAGGGGCGCACCGATACGCTGCCGTTCCCGAAGCTCCCAGGCTCGCTCTACCACTGCTCCAAGGTCCACGACTCGACCAACGTCCACTTCGCCTGCCGGATCTGGGGCTTGCGCGCCACTGACCTCAACCAGGGGGTCGTCTACGGGATCGAGACCGAGGAGGCCGCCGGCGACGAGCGCCTGATCACCCGCTTCGACTACGACGAGATCTTCGGCACCGTGCTCAACCGCTTCTGCGTGCAGGCGGTGATCGGCCACCCGCTCACCGTCTACGGGTCGGGCGGACAGACCCGCGGCTTCCTCAACATCCGCGACACGCTGCGCTGCGTCGAGCTGGCGGTGGAGAACCCGGCCGAGCGCGGCGAGTTCCGCGTCTTCAACCAGTTCACCGAGCAGTTCTCGGTCGGTCAGCTGGCCGAGCTGGTCAAGGCGGCCGGCGAGCACCTCGGCTACTCGGTCGAGATCCAGCACGTCGAGAACCCGCGGGTCGAGCTGGAAGAGCACTACTACAACGCCGTCCACACCAAGCTGATCGACCTCGGCCTGGAGCCGACGCTGCTCGGCGAGGAGCTGGTCGAGTCGATGATCCACACGATCGAGCGGCACAAGGAGCATGTGATCGCGGGGTCGATCGACCCCCACACCCGCTGGAACCCGGCGAAATCCCCTGCTGGCCGCGCATAGGCCCACTGGTACCATCGCCAGTCCGATGAGAGCCGCGGACGCATTGATGGAATCGCTGAAGGCCGAGGGTGTGGAGCACATCTTCGGGATTCCCGGTGGGGCGAACCTGCCCACCTATGACGCGCTTGTCGATGCGGAGTTCCGGCATATTCAGGTTCGGCACGAGCAGGGCGGGGGGCACGCTGCCGAGGGGTATGCCAAGGCTTCGGGCCGGGTCGGGGTGGCGTTTGCGACCTCCGGGCCGGGGGCGACGAACCTGGTCACCGCTATCGCCGACGCGATGATGGACTCGGTGCCGACCGTGTTCGTCACCGGGCAGGTGCGGACCGAGCTGATCGGCACCGACGGCTTCCAGGAGGCCGACATCCTCGGCGCGACGCTCCCCTTCGTCAAGCACTCCTTCCAGGTCACCGACCCGCGCCAGATCCCCGAGTACGTGCACGAGGCCTTCCACATCGCCTCGACCGGGCGCCCGGGGCCGGTGCTGCTCGACATTCCGCAGGATCTCTCGCGCGCCGAGATCGACTACGCCCCGCGCACCGAGCCGGTCGAGTTGCCCGGCTACAAGCCCTCGACAGACGGCAACATCAAACAGATCCGGATCGCCGCCAAAGCGCTGGCAGGCGCCCGGCGCCCGATCCTCTACACCGGCGGTGGCGTGATCAACGCCAACGCGTCGGAGGAGCTGCGCGAGCTGGCCGGCGCCGACCGCTTCCCAGTCACCTCGACGCTGATGGGCCTGGGCGCCTTCCCGGCGTCGCACGAGCAGTGGCTCGGGATGCTCGGCATGCACGGGACGGTCACCGCGAACTACGCGATGGACAGCGCCGACCTGATCGTCGCGATCGGCGCCCGTTTCGACGATCGCATCACCGGCAAGCTCGCCGAGTTCGCGCCGAACGCGAAAGTCATCCACATCGACATCGACCCGGCGGAGATCTCCAAGAACGTCGGCGCGCACATCCCGATCGTCGGCGACGTCAAGCAGGTGCTGCCGAAGCTGACCCGCGAGTACCGGGCGCTGCAGACCGACTCCTCCCGTCTCGACGCCTGGTGGAGCCAGCTTCGCTCCTGGCAGGAGGAGCACCCGCTGCGCTATGAGCCCGGCAAGGACGGCGAGATCAAGCCACAGTTCATGATCGAGGCGATGTGCCGGGCGACGCAGGGCGACGCAATCGTCACCTCCGACGTCGGTCAACATCAGATGTGGGCGGCGCAGTACTACGGCTTCGACAGGCCTCGCCGCTGGATCAACTCCGGTGGGCTGGGGACGATGGGCTTCGGCCTCCCCGCCGCGGTCGGCGCCAAGGTCGCCTGCCCCGACGAGACGGTCGTCTGCCTGGCCGGCGACGGCAGCCTGATCATGAACTGCCAGGAGCTGGCGACCTGCGTCACCGAAGAGATCCCGGTCAAGATCTTCCTGATGAACAACGGCTACATGGGCATGGTCCGCCAGTGGCAGGAGCTGTTCTGGGATCGTCGCTACAGCGCGGTCGCGATGGGCCCGAACCCCGATTGGGTGAAGCTGGCCGAGGCGTTCGGCGCGACCGGGATGCGCTGCGAGGACGCCGCCGACCTCGAGGAGACGATGGTCAAGGCCCTGGAGGCCGACGGGCCGGTGCTGCTCGACGTGCGCGTCGCCCAGGAGGAGAACTGCTACCCGATGATCCCCCCGGGCTCCGCGGCCCGGGACATGGTCGAGGCGCCATGAACCCCCTGACGCGGCGCATACCGGCGTCCTCGGTCGCTTGTGTGCAGAGCACACGGCGCTCCCTGCGTCCTTGGTCTACTTGGTCAGGGGGCCCATGATGGAGGCCGGGACGCCCGAGCTGGTCAAACTCGAGGACCTGCATATCTCCGGGCAGCTCAGCGGGCGCAAGCACATCCTCTCGATCCTGGTCGAGAACAAGCCCGGCGTCCTCGCCCGGATCGCCGGCCTCTTCTCGCGGCGCGGCTTCAACATCGACACCCTCGCGGTCGGCCCGACCGACGACCCGAGGATCTCGCGGATCACGCTCACCCTCGACGGCGCGGTCCACCCGATCGACCAGGTCACCAAGCAGCTCCACAAGCTGGTCAACGTGCTGAAGATCCGCGACATGGAGCCCGAGGAGACCGTCGCCCGCGAGATGGCGATGTTCAAAGTCTCCTCGGCGGTCGAGAACCGGGCCGAGATCATCCAGTTCGCCGAGATCTTCCGCGCCAAGATCGTCGACGTCTCTCGCCGCGCGATGACGATCGAGGTGACCGGCTCGGCCGACAAGATCGAGGCCTTCGAGCGGATGGTCCGCCCCCACGGCCTGATCGAGATGGTGAGAACGGGCGAGATAGCTATTGCTCGCGGTAGCGACTGACAGCCTGCTTTCCCGCCTTCGCGAGGGGATGGCGAGTGCCACCGGGCGTGGGCGGCGGACGCTGGTCAGTATCACTGTGCCGGTCGATGGCGTTGATCCCTGTGCGGCGGTATTCGCCTCCCGGCTGGCCTCGGATCGCTGGTTCTGCTGGGAGCAGCCCGACCGTGAGTTCGCGCTGGCGGGCCTCGGGGTTGCACACGAGGCGGCCTCGCGTGGCGAGGGCCGCTTCGACGACATCGCCCGCGAATGCCTGAGGACGGGACGGGACGCGGTCCTCGACGAGCCGGCCGGGCTGCCGGCCGGGGCCGGGCCGGTCTGGGTCGGCGGCTTCGCCTTCGACCCCGGCGGCGGCGCCTCCTCGACCTGGTCCTCGTTCTCGCCGGGCTCGATGAGCCTGCCCGAGCTCTCGCTGTGCCGCGGCGGCGGGGAGACGTTCCTCACGCTCAACGCGATCGTCGGCCCCGGCGAAGACGCCGCCGTGAGGAGCGCCGCGCTGGCGGCCCGGCTGTCGGGGTTACGCTCAGACCCGCTGCCGCTGCTCGACCCGCATCCCACCTCGCGCACCGAGATCCGCAGCGCCCGGCCGCCAGGCGAGTTCGAGCGGGCGGTCGATGCGGCGACGACTCGGATCGGAGTGGGGGAGATGAGCAAGGTGGTGCTGGCCCGCGAGGTCGTGGTCACCGGCGCCTCGGCGCACGAGCCGGCCGCCCTCTTCGGCGCGATGCGCGAGCAGTTCCCCGCCTGCTTCTGCTTCTGCTGCGGCACCCCCGAGGCGGCCTTCCTCGGCGCCAGCCCGGAGCTGCTGGTGCGGCGCTCGGGGGCGAGCGTCTCGACCGTGGCGCTGGCCGGCTCGACCCGGCGCAGCTCCGACCCCGCCGTCGACGACCACCTCGGCGAGCAGCTCTTGCGCAGCGACAAGGACCGGCGCGAGCAGCGGATCGTCGCCGAGCGGATCGTCCGGGCCCTGCGCCCGCACGCCGTCTGGGTGGAGAGCGCGCCGGAGCCGGAGATCGTCAAGGTCGCCAACATCCAGCACCTGGCCACGCCGGTGATCGCCCAGCTCGCCGAGCCGCGCTCGGCGGTCGAGCTGGCCGGCCTGCTGCACCCGACGCCGGCGGTGGGGGGAGAGCCATGGCCGCGGGCGGCCGGAGCGATCGTCGAGCTGGAGCAGATGGACCGCGGTTGGTACGCCGGCCCGATCGGCTGGATGGACGCCACCGAGGACGGCGAGTTCTGCGTCGCCCTGCGCAGCGCCCTCCTCCGCGACCGCGAGGCCCATCTCTACGCGGGGGTGGGAGTGGTCGCCGGCTCCGACCCGGCCGCCGAGCTGGCCGAGACCGAGGTAAAGCTGGGGGCGCTGCTGCCGCTTTTGGCTGAGTAGGTGGAGGGCCGGGCCCTCAGCTCACCGCTCCGGCAGATCGGCGAGAGCGGCGCCGACACGCCGGGTTAGCTGGCGGTGCAATTCAACGTTGGTCTGGCGGTCGGTCTTGACCTCGATCAGGCCGGTGCCGGCGGCTAGGGCATCGGGGAGATCGGTGAGGGTCTCGAGGTGGCGGTGGGGGAGGTTGAAGAGGTCGGCCGCCTTGGCGGCGTCGATGCCGCGGGGAGTGCCGAGCAGCGCCTCGAACTCCCTGCCGGCCAGCGCGGCGGCCTGCGGGAGGAAGTGGAAGATGCCGCCGCCGTCGTTGTCGACGACGACGATGCGGACGGGGGTCGACACGTCTCGCAGGGCGGCGAGGCCGCCGATGTCGTGGAGGAGGCCGAGGTCGCCGGTGACGATCGTCGTCGGTCGGCCCGTGGCGTGGGCGGCGCCGATTCCGGAAGAGATCAGGCCATCGATGCCGTTGGCCCCTCGGTTGCAGAGGAAGAGGGCGTCGGCCTCGCCGGCCGGGAGGTAGGCCTCCTGGTCGCGGATCGGCATGCTGGAGGCGGTGTAGACGAGGTCGCCGTCGCGGTGGGCGCGGCCGAGCGCCAGGTGCAGGCCGGGCTCGCTGAGCGGGTCGAGGCCCTCCAGCTCCGCCTCGATCGCGTCGCGCGCCGCACGCTCGGCATCGAGCCAGGCCGAGGGCAGCCCGCGTTCCTCGCCCCCGAGCCTCGCCGCCCATCCCGCCGCTAGCTCGGTCGGGTCGGCGCGCAGCAGCGCCGCCGCCCTGCGGGTCGGCTCGTTCCAGCCGCCGAAGGGGTCGACGACGATCTCCTCGGCGCCGGATTCGGCCAGCCAGGCGCGCAGCGGCTTGCTCGTCGGCATCTCGCCGAAGCGCAGGACGAGGTCCGGAGTCGTCGCCTTCGCGAACCCCTCGTCGCGAAGCAGCAGGTCGTAGGCGGTGACGACGTAGGAGCGGTCGTGGGGGCCGCAGCGAAGTTGGGAGGTCGGCTCGGCGAGGATCGGGAGGCCGGCGGCACGGGCGAGGTGGGCCAGCGGATCGCGCAGCTCGGGGTCGAGCTGGCGTCCGGCGACGATCGCTCCGGAGCGGGCTCCCGCGATGTGCTTGGCGACCTCTTCGAGGAGGAACTCGGAAGGCTCAGTGTCGATCGGCGTGACCGCCGTCAGCGGCCGCACGTCGCGGCCCTCGAGCGCCAGCGGGTCGGTCGCGGTGACCGCGCCCTCGACGGGAACCGGGGACAGTGGCTCGCGCCAGGCGAGGTTGAGATGGACCGGACCGGGGCGCGTCTCGCCGCGAGCGGCGGCCAGCGCCCGGCAGGCGGTCGAGCGGTAGTGGAGCAGGCCGTCGTCGTCGGCCTCGTGGGTACCGACCTCGCAGAACCAGCGCACCGAGTCGCCATAGAGCTTGAGCTGGTCGATCGTCTGACCGGCTCCGATCCCGCGCAGCTCCGGCGGGCGGTCGGCGGTGAGCGCGATCAGCGGCACGCCGGACTCGTCCGCCTCACAGATTGCCGGGTGGAAGTTGGCCGCGGCCGTGCCAGAGGTGCTGAGCATCGCCACCGGCGTCCGCGTCGCCTGCGCCGCCCCGAGGGCGAAGAACGCCGCCGAGCGCTCGTCGACGATCACGGTGACGTCGATCTCCGGCCGGCGCCAGAGCGCCACCGCGAGCGGGGTGGAGCGGGAGCCGGGGGAGAGGACCGCGTGACGAAGTCCGCCGCGGGCGAGCTCCTCGACGAAGGCGGAGGCCAGGGCTGTATTGCGGTTGGTCGGGTCCACGTCGGCCAACCTAGAGGCGGTGAGCCTCGAGCGCCGCCTCGTCGATCTCGACCCCGAGGCCAGGCCCATCCGGCAGGTGGAGCATCCCACCCTCCAGCTTCGGCCCTGCCGAGGCGATCGTCGAGGCGAAAAGGCGCTGGGTGGCGAGGCCATGGGCGAGGCCGGGGTCGTCGGCGCCGGCGGTCTCGCGCAGCGTCTGGGCCACCTGCGCTGCCGCCGCGATGCCAACCGGCCCGTCGAGCGCGCTGGAGACAAAGGTGGGAAGGACTTCGGCGATTTCGATGGCCGCCTCCGGCCCACCGACCTTGGAGAGCTTCACGCCAGTGAGCCCAAACGCTCCCGTGGCCACCGCCCGCTCCGCGTCGGCGCGGCTCTCGACGCTCTCATCGCCCGCGATTGGGATCGAGGTCGCGCCCGCCACCTCCGCCGCCTCCTCCAGCGTTGCGACGGGCTGCTCGGCCAGCTCGAGGTCGAGCGACTCCAGCTCGGCAAGCGTTCGCATCGCCGTCTCGACGTCCCAGGAGGCGTTGGCGTCGACTCGGATCCGCGCGGCCGGCCCGACCGCCTCCCGCACAGCTCGCACCCGCCCGACGTCGTCACCCGCGCCGAGCTTCAGCTTGAAGGTCGCGAACCCCTCCTCCGCCCAGCGCAGGGCGTCCTCCGCGACCGCGGCGGGCTCGCCGGCGACCAGCGTCGCGTTGCAGGGCACCGGCCGCGATTCGGTGGTGGAGGAGGAAGTCTCGGTGGCGGCTCGCCTTCCCCTCAGGTCCATCAGCGCGGTCAACGCCGCACAGCGAGCCGGGGGGGACAGGGCCGCGGCCCCACCGGTCAGCGTCGCCTCGTCGAGCGACTCGCTCTCGCCAAGCCGCTCCAGCTCCTCGACGACCTGAGTCAACACCGTCCCGCCCCGCAGCGAGAGCGGCACCGCCTCCCCGAGCCCCGTCAGCCCGTCCTCGGAGCGCAGTCGCAGCAACACCATCTCGCGCCGCTCCAACCGCCCGCGGGCGGTCACGTATGGCTCGCGAAAAGGGAGCGCGTAGGGAATGACTTCTACCGACGCGATGCGCACAAGTACAGCTTCTCACCTGAATTGGCCGGGCGCCGCCTCCTCTGCTCCCGCGAATGCCTGAAGAATCAGATATGGACAGGCATTCGCTCCCGCGTCCGGGGACGGCTTAGCTGGAGATCAGCAGCCCGGCCGTGACCAGCAGGCTGAAGACGGCCAGCAGCGCCCCGGTGCCGGCCAGCGCCCCGTTCAGCGCCGGCCCGTCGGTGCGGTTGGACATCGTCCGCAGCGGCCCGACGGCCATCGGCAGGGCGAGGAAGCCGATCAGCGGCAGCAGGCTCGATTCCCCGGCGACCAGCGCGATCGGCAGCACCACAAAGGCGCCGAGCACCAGTCCCCGGTACAGCCCCACCGCGTTGCGCCGTCCCATCCGCACCGCCAGCGTCATCTTGCGAGCCCGCCGGTCGGTCTCCAGGTCGCGGACGTTGTTGACGACAAGGATCGCCGTCGCCAGGAACCCAACCGCGATCGAGAGCCCAAGCGGCAGCGTGTCGAGATGCTCGACCTGCACGTAGTAGGAGCCGTTGACGGCGACCAGCCCGAAGAAGAGAAAGACGAACACCTCACCAAGCCCTGCATACCCATAGGGCCGCGGCCCACCCGTATAGAGGACGCCGGCCGCGATCGAAACCGCCCCGACCAGCAGGATCACGATTCCGGCAACCGCGGCGAGGTAGATGCCGCAGGCAACAGCCACCGCAAATGCCACCCAGGTAGCGGTCAGCACCCGCCGCGGAGTGACCATCCCAGCCGAAGTAACCCGAACCGGCCCCAGCCGATCAGCCGTATCCGCCCCTCGCCGCGCATCCGAATAGTCATTCGCCAGATTCGTCCCGATCTGAATGAACACGCTCCCCACGAGGGCGGCCAAAAACGCCCCGACCCTCGGAAGCTTTCCGGCCCACTGAACGGCTGCCGCCGTCCCGACCAGCACAGGAGCGATAGCGGCAGGCAGCGTCCTAGGCCGGGCGGCCATAATCCAGATCCTCATGGTCGGCGCGGGTACTTGGAGAAGTCGGGCCTGCGTCCCTCTTGGTAGGCGTTCCGCCCCTCCTGCCCCTCCTCGGACATATAGAAGAGCAGCGTCGCGTCATGGGAGAGCTGCTGGAGCCCGGTGAGGCCGTCCTCCTCCGCGTTGAAGCTCGCCTTCAGCAACCGCAGCGACAGTGGCGAGAGGTGGAGCATCTCCCGGCACCAGGCGACCGTCTCGCGCTCCAGGTCCTCGACCGGCACCACCGCGTTGACCAGTCCCATCTCCAGCGCCTCCCGCGCCCCGTAGAGCCGGCAGAGGAACCAGACCTCCTTCGCCTTCTTGACCCCGATGTTGCGGGCGAGCAGGCTGGCGCCGAAGCCGCCGTCGAAGCTGCCGACCCGCGGCCCGGTCTGCCCGAACTGCGCGTTGTCGGCGGCGATCGTCAGGT
>DATMRN010000082.1:0-5025 GCA_035566275.1 Solirubrobacterales bacterium
CGCGGCGCGGTCTCGATGGTGTGTCGCGCGATCCCTCACAAGATCAGCACGGTCGAAGAGCTCGCGCTGCCGACGGTCGTGACCGAACTGGCCGAGGAGGAGCGCGGAATCGTGCTGCTCACCGGCACGACCGGCTCGGGCAAGTCGACCACGCTGGCCGCGATGATCGACCACATCAACAGCACGATGTGCAAGCACATCGTGACGATCGAGGACCCGATCGAGTACCTGCACCAGGACAAACGCTCGATCGTCAACCAGCGCGAGGTCGGCTCCGACACGATCAGCTTCGGCCGAGCGATGCGGCGCGTATTGCGCCAGGACCCCGACGTGATCCTGATCGGCGAGATGCGCGACGAGGAGACGGTGCGCACGGCGCTGTCGGCCGCGGAGACCGGCCACCTGGTCCTCTCCACCGTCCACACCCTCGACGCGACCGAGACGATCAACCGGATCATCGACTTCTTCCCGCCCCACCTCCAGCAGCAGGCGCGGGTGATGCTCTCCTCGACCCTGAGGGGGGCGATCGCCCAGCGGCTGGTGCCAGACGTGAGCGGCGACGGGCGGGTCGCCGCCGCCGAGGTGATGGTGGTCACCGGCCGCGTCCAGGACCTGATCCTCAACCCGGAGGAGACCGGCAAGATCACCGAGGTGATCGCGGAGGGCGAGTACTACGGGATGAGCACCTTCGACCAGTCGCTGCTCGGCTACGTGATGGAAGGCAAGGTCGCCGAGGGGGTCGCGCTCGACTACGCCTCCAGCCCGCACGACTTCAAGCTGATGCTGGCGGCCGGCGGCCGGCGGGCGAGCGGGATCGAGCAGATCGCCGCTCCGCCGGCGCATTAGTACGGGCGGCCAACCCGTCAATGGGCGCACGCCTCGCTCCTAAAGCCCGGGGCGTGCACGGCCGATCACCTCCTGATGGCTCTTAGGGATCGATTGCGTCGCCGGCTGCGAGACCTCGCGAGGAGGGAGCAGGGGTTTGCGCTACCGGCCGCGCTGCTCGCCACGATGATCAGCTTCTCCCTGGCGACTGTCGCGGTCCTCTCTTCGGTGATCAGCCAACGGGGGACAGCCCGAGATCACGAATCCAAGGAAGCGATCGCGGCGGCCGACTCCGGGGCGAGCGTCGCTCTACTGAGGCTCAACCGCGACGGGAACGCGCTCACCAACTCGCCGTGCCTCGGGATCAGCGGCAGCATGCTCGTCCCCACCGAAGCCGCCGGGGACGGCTGGTGCCCGGAAATCACCGGCAGCGTCAGCGGTGCGACCTACTCCTACAGGGTCAGCCCAAAAGCGACCAATGGCACGATGAGCATCGTCGCGACGGGGACTTCCGGCAACGTCAGCCGCCGCATCGACATCACGCTCAAAGGGACGACCGTCGGAAGCGTGCTCGCGGCGGAGGGGGTGATCGGACAGGAAGAAATCAACCTGAGCGGGAACGGTGACATCCGTGTGGGCATCGGAACCAACGGCAACGTCGAAAGCAGCGGAAATTCGACTGTCTGCGGCAACATCCGCCACGGCGTCGGGAAAAAATGGACCAAAAACGGCAATGCGTCGCAGTGCAACGGCTATGCCATAACGGAAGGCAACGTCTCATTGCCTCCGGTCAGCAGCTTCATGCCGGCCGAAATCGCGACGCACAACACGGACAGCCGGCTGATCAAGTGCGTCTCGACCGAAAACCCGCCCGAATGCCAGAAGGACACCTACAGCGGCAAATGGACGGAAACCAAGCCGTTCAATCCCAAAACGCGGGCGATCTCCGTCTCCGGCAACGAACTCCTGACCATGGGCGGCGGCGACTACTGGATCTGCAGCCTCTCGCTGAGCGGCAACTCGCACCTGATCATGGCCAACGGCGCTCATGTCCGGATCTTCTTCGACACGCCCGAAAACTGCGGGATCTCGGCCGGTGGATCTCAGATCAGCTTCAGCGGCAACAGCAACGTCGAATCGACCGGCTACAAACCGGAACTAGGCGAATTCAACCTGCCGGGCCTTTACCTCTTGGGCTCCTCCACGATCAAAACCTCCGCCAGCCTCTCCGGCAACAACGGCACAAACGAGTTAATTATCTACGGGCCCAACACCGAAATTACCCTGAGCGGCAACGCCAACTACAAGGGCGTGATCGCGGGCAAAACGATCAACGACAGCGGCAACGGGACAATCTCCCAAGACAACGGCTTCGAACCGCCGCAGATCGGCGGGGCGATTCTCTACTCGCGCCAGTCCTATATCGAGTGCACGGGCGCGACGGCCTCGCCGCCAAACGCGAACTGCTGAGTCGCGCCCCTTCCCCCCGGCGGTGAGACGCTCCGCTCACCGCTCAAGCTCGCGGCCCGGATTGCCGAGCTAGATAAGCGGAAGTATGAGAGAGAAGCTCAACGAAAACCCGCTGGCGCAGGTCGCCGTGGTCGGCGTGCTGCTGGCCCTCGCCGGCGTCATGGTGCTCTCCTCGATGGGAGGCGGGGGAGGCGGAGAAGCCGAATCGAGCACCACGACCACCGGCTCGGCGAGCGTCACGACGCCCTCCGGCTCGGCGTCGGTGACCGCGACCGTGACGACGCCATCCTCCGGGGCGACTTCCGCTCCCGCTTCCGTGTCGAGCGTGCCCCCGGTCCCCGCGCCGCCGCTTCCCCACCGCGTCACCGCCGCCTTCGCCGCCAACCGCACCGTGGTCCTCCTGATCGTGAAGCACGGGGGGATCGACGACACGATTACCGCCGTCGACTCCCTTCCGCTCGCCTTCGCGCGCAGCGTCTCGCTATCCGTCGTGCCCGCCGGCAAGATCGCCCGCTACGTCGCGATCACGCAGGGTGTCAAGGTCGACCGGGTGCCGGCGCTGATCGTGGTCCGGCCCAAGCACCTCGACAAGGGCATCGCAACCGCCTCGGTCAGCTACGGCTTCCAGACCCCGCAGAGCATCGAGCAGGCCGTCGTCGACGCTCGCTACAGGGGCCGCACACTCAGCTACCACCCATAGCGATGGAGCGCGGCGACTATCCCAGCCATCTCAGGCCGGTGCCGGAGTCCGGGGGCTCGACCGCGCCAAGCATCGACCCGGCCGATCAGGGGACCCCGGGGCTGACGCCGCCGCTCGCCCGCGGCCGGTCCAGCGGCTTCGTCACCGACGTGCTGGTCGACCTCGGCTACGTCGCCGAAGAGCGCGCGCGCCAGGCGATCGAAGAGGCCCGCACCGCAGCCCGCCCGCCGGAGGCGCTGCTGCTCCAGCAGGGCGCGATCACCGCCGACCAGCTCTCCCGGGCGATCGCCGAGCGCTACGGCCTCGACCACCTCGACCTCTCCGACTACCACGTCGACATGGCGGCGGCGAACCTGATCCCGGTCAACACGGCGCGCCGCTACCGGGCGCTGCCGGTCGGCTTCGTCGACAAGGACATGCTGCTGGTGGCGATGGCCGACCCGACCAACGTGCTCGCGGTCGATGACATCCAGATCGCCACCGCGCTCGACTGCCGGGTCGCGGTCGCCGCGGAGGAGGACATCGACGCGCTGATCGGCCGCCTCAACACGCTCCAGAGCTCCGTCAGCGAGGCGGTGATCGAAGGCGAGGAGGAGGCCGAGGACGAGCTGGCCGAGGTCAGTGACATGCAGGTCACCGCCGAGGACGCGCCGGTGATCAAGGTCGTCTACAGCATCCTCGGCCAGGCGGTGGGGGAGGGGGCGTCCGACATCCACTTCGAGCCCGGGGAGGGGGAGATGCGGGTTCGCTTCCGGATCGACGGCGTTCTGCGCGAGGCGGCGCACGTGCCGAAGCGGATGGTCAACGCCGTCGTCTCCCGGGTGAAGATCATGAGCGACCTCAACATCGCCGAGAAGCGGGTGCCGCAGGACGGGCGGGTCAGTGTCAGCGTTGAGGACCGCCGCGTCGACCTGCGCGTGACGACGCTGCCCACGCAGCGCGGCGAGGGGGCGACGATCCGCATCCTCGACAAGGACAACGCGCAGCGCTCGCTCGACGACCTGGGCATGGACGGCTCGGCCCGCGAGCGCTTCGAGGAGGCCTTCCACCGGGCCTACGGCGCCGTGCTGGTCACCGGCCCGACCGGCTCGGGCAAGTCGACGACGCTCTACGCGGCGCTCCAGGAGCTGAACCGGATCGAGAAGAACATCATCACGATCGAGGATCCGGTCGAGTACCGGATCGACGGGATCAACCAGATCAACGTCAACCGCAAGGCGGGGCTCGACTTCGCCACCGGGCTGCGCTCGATGCTGCGCGCCGACCCCGACATCGTGATGGTCGGCGAGATCCGCGACGGCGAGACGGCGCGGATCGCAGTCGAGGCGGCGCTCACCGGCCACATGATGCTGACCACGCTGCACACCAACGACGCCCCCGGCGCCGTCACCCGGCTGAACAAGATGGGAATCGAGGCCTTCCTCACCGCGTCCGCCATCGACTGCGTGGTCGCCCAGCGCCTTGCCCGCAAGCTCTGCACCCACTGCAAGCGACGCACGATCGTGCGGCCGGAGGCGGTCGCCGACGCCGGCCTGCGGGTCGGCGCCGAGCTGGAGGCCTACGAGCCGGCCGGCTGCGGCCGCTGCAACCAGAGCGGCTACCGGGGGCGGATCGGCGTCTTCTCGGTGATGACGATGAGCGAGCGGATCAAGGAGATGACCGTCGCCCAGGCGCCCGAGGCGGAGATCGCGACAGTCGCTCGCCAGGAAGGGATGCTGACCCTGCGCGAGGACGGGCTGGGCAAGGTGCGCGCGGGGATGACCAGCCTCGAGGAGGTCCTGCGTGTCACCGCCTGACCCGTCGACTCGTCGGTTTCGGGTATCGAGGAATCCGGCCGGAGGGACGATCTAGCTCTCATGGACTTCGACTTCGCAGAGGTTCTCCGTCGCATGGTCGAGGCCCGGGCCTCCGACGTCCACCTCACCGCGGGGTTCCCGCCGGCGATCCGCGACAAGGGCAGGATCGCGCCGATGGAGGGGTTCCCGACGCTCTCCGGCCAGGAGACCCGGGAGGTCGTCTACAGCATCCTC
>DATMRN010000083.1:0-4800 GCA_035566275.1 Solirubrobacterales bacterium
CGGCGGCCGCGGCCGCCGTGGCGAGCGCTCCGGCGAGCTCGGCATCGACGTCCCCGAGTTCCTCCCCGGCTAGCTCTACGCTCCGCCCATGAGAGGGGTCGTCGCCGCGGGCCACCCGCTGACCGCCGAGGCAGGGGCGCAGGTGCTACGCGAGGGCGGCAACGCAGTCGACGCCGCCGTCTGCGCGGTGCTCGCGTCGTTTGCGGTCGAGAGCCCGCTGACGGGATTCGGGGCGGGCGGGTTCATGATGGTTCACGGAGCCCGCGATCACCCGACCCCCTCCGACCGCGGGAACTCGGGCACGTCCATGTCTGATTCCCGTGACCGAGTGGGAGCAGAGGAGGGAGTCGGAACTGTGTTGTTCGACTTCTTTGTCGCCGCGCCTGGCAAGAATGGGGTCGAGCGGGGGGCTGAGCTGGTCCCGGTGCCGGTCCACTTCGACGAGGAGACGATCCAGACGTTCTACGTCGGCCCCGCCTCCTGCGGCGTGCCGGGCACGGCCGCCGGGCTGGAGCTGGCGCTGGAGCGCTTCGGCTCGGCGCCGCTGGCCGAGCTGGCCCGCCCGGGGATCGCGCTGGCCCGCGAAGGCGCCCCGGTCAACGCCGAGCAGGCCTACATCCTCGACATCCTCGCCCCGATCCACGATCGGCTGCCGGGGACGCGCGAGCTGTACGCGCCCGAGGGGCGCACGTTGCGCGAGGGTGAGGTCTTCCGCTTCCCGGAGCTGGCCGGCGCGCTGGAGCGCTTCGGCGCCGAGGGGGCGAAGCCGTTCTACCGCGGCGATGTCGCGGCGGCGCTGAGCGAGCTCGCGATCGAGGGCGGCGGCACTCTGGACCCGAGCGACCTCGCCGCCTACGAGGCGATCGAGCGGGAGCCGATCCGGATGCCGTTCCGCGGCGCCGAGGTGCTGACCAACCCGCCGCCGTCCTCGGGCGGCATCCTGATCGCCTTCTGCCTCGGGCTGCTGGAGCGGCTCGGCGAGCGCAGCGGCCCCGAGCAGCTGGTCGCGGCGATGGGCGCGGCCAACGGCGCCCGCTGCGAGGAGTTCGCCGCAGCCCTCTACGGGGAGGGGCTGGCGACGAGCTTCCTCGACCCGGCCGGGCTCGACCTGGCGGCGGGCGACCTGCTCGGCTCGACCACCCACATCTCGGTGCTCGACGGCGAGGGGATGTGCGCCAGCGTCACCTGCTCCAACGGCTCCGGCTCCGGCGTCCTCGTCCCCGGAACCGGGGTGATCCTCAACAACATGCTCGGCGAGGAGGATCTCAACCCGGGCGGCTTCCACCGCATCGCCCCCGGGCGCCGAGTGCCGTCGATGATGGCGCCGACCGTGGTCCTGCGCGACGGGGAGATCGAGCTCGGCCTCGGCAGCGCCGGCTCCAACCGCATCCGCTCGGCGATCCTGCAGACGATAGTGCGAGCAATCGAGGAGGGGGTGGGCGCCGGGGACGCGGTGCGGGCGCCGCGCCTGCACTTCGAGGACGGTGCGGTCCAGGCGGAGCCGGGGATCGACGAGGCCGCCCTGGCGCGGCTGGAGGCGCGGGGCGTCCGGGTCGCCCGCCGCCCCCAGATCAACCTCTTCTTCGGCGGTTGCCAGGCGGTGGCGCGGGACCGGACGAGCGGCGCGCTGAGCGGCGGCGGCGACCCGCGCCGCGGCGGCGCCGTCGCCTACGCCGACTGACCGGTGCGTGGTTCCTTTCGGCGCATGGCGTAACCAGGGAGCTACGGACGAGCCAAGACGAGAGAATGCGCCGATGGCGGGGCCTTCCGAGATCGATTTCGCGGCCGAGGGGCTGCTCGACGACCTCGAGGGGGAGGCGCGCGAGGCGCGACTGGCCCTGCTCCAGCAGCTCGCCGCCGAGGGCGTCCCGGTGGAGGAGCTGCGCGAGGCGGTCGCCGCCGGGCGCCTCACCCTGCTCCCGGTCGAGCGGGCACTGGCCGGCGACGGCCGCCGCTATACGCCGCGCGAGATCGCCGAGATCGCCGGCGTCGACCTCGATCTCCTGCAGCGCTTCAGCGCCGCCCTCGGAGTGCCCTACGGCGATTTCGACGAACCCAGGGGGACCGAGGCCGACCTGGAGGCGGCGCGACGGATGAAGGCGTTCCGCGATGCCGGCCTGCCGGAGGAGGGGATGCTCCAGGTCGCGCGGACGATCGGGATGGGGACGGCGCGGATAGCCGAAGCCAACCGCGAGCTGGTGGTCAAGACGATGGCGCAGCCCGGCGATACCGAGCGCGACCTCGCCCTGCGCTTCGCCGCCGCCGCCGAGCACATGATGCCACTGGTCGGCCCGACCCTCGTCCACGCCCTCCAGGCGAACATGCTGGAGCAGATCCGCCGCGACGTGATCGCCACCGCCGACCTCGCCTCCGGGGGGATCGGCGGCACCGCCGAGCTGACCGTCTGCTTCGCCGATCTGGTCGAGTTCACCCGCCTCGGCGAGGAGATCCCCGCCGAGGAGCTTGGGCAGGTGGCCGGGCGGCTGGAGGAGATGGCGACGGCGGTCGCGGGACCGCCGGTGCGGCTGGTGAAGACGATCGGCGACGCGGTGATGTTCGTCTCCGCCGAGGCGGAGTCGATGCTGGCGGCGACTCTGGAGCTGATCGCGGCGGCGGAGGCGGAAGGCGAGCAGTTCCCGTGGCTGCGGGCCGGTCTCTCCCAGGGGCCGGTGCTGCCGCAGTCGGGGGACTACTACGGCCGCCCGGTGAACCTGGCGAGCCGGATCACCGGCGTCGCCAGGCCCGGCAGCGTCGTCGTCGACGCCCCGGTCAGGGAGGCGGCCGGCGAGGACTTCTCCTACACCTTCATCGGCGAGCGCCGCCTCAAGGGCATCGACACCCGGGTCAAACTCTTCCGCGCCCGCGGCTAGGCCGGCTTGCGGCCGGAGACGAGCAGGTTGTAGAAGAGCTCGGCGGGGAGGTGGGGCTCGAGCAGGCGGGTGTCGACCTTCTGCAGGGCGATGTAGCTGCGGAAGGCGAAGCTGCGCCAGCCCCAGGAGACCGATTCGGGCTCGGCGGTCGACTCGACCGTGCGCAGGCCCCAGCCCCAGGCGTTGGCCAGCAGCTCCTCGCCGCCGACCCGGCGGTCCTCGAAGCCGGTCGCGCCCAATATGCGCCGCAGGTCGGCGGGGGCGAAGGCGTGGACGTCGACCTCGCCCTCCAGCGCATGGCCATTTGACTGCTCGGCCTCGGGAACGGTGCGGCGGCGCGCCCGCACCAGCCCCCGCCAGGCCGGGGCGACGATCATCCCGGCACGCTTCGGCAGGGCGGCCAGCCGGTCGCCGTAGCGGGAGGGCTCGCCGGCGAAGGCGATCGCGCCGCCGGGGCGCAGCACCCGGCGGAACTCCGAGAAGGCCCGTTCGAGGTCGGGGATGTGGTGCAGGACCGCGTGGCCGAAGACGAGATCGAAGCTCTCGTCCTCGAAGGGGAGGCGCTCGGCCTCGGTCGCCACCGTGTCGACCTCCAGGCCCAGCGCCGCGGCGGTGTTGGACAGGCGCTTCAGCATCCCGGGGGAGATGTCGGTCGCGGTCAGCCGCTCGATCGCCCCGAGCTGGAGCAGGTTGAGCGAGAAGTAGCCGGTGCCCGAGCCGATCTCCAGTCCGTCGCCGAAGGTGCGCCCGTTCAGCCCCCCAAGCGCCTTGACCAGCTTCAGGCGCACCTGCTTCTGACCGGTGTCGCCGAAGTCGATGCCCCACTTGGCGTCGTAGGAGTCGGCCGCCGCGTCGTGGTAGCGGGTGTTGACGTCCTTGATGTGCTCGGGGGTGGCGGTCGGGGAGGCTGGCACGGGTCGGGAACTCTACGCAGAATGGCGCAATGCACGGAGCGCAGGCGCCGCAATAGCGTCCCGGCCCGTGGGCGACGAATACCTCCAGCTCAACCAGCCCCCGGGCGTGCCGCCGCTGTCGCTGACCGGCGAGCGGACGCTGCCCGACCTGCCGGAGGAGAACTACTGGTACCGGCGCCACCTCGTCGTCTACGAGTGGGTCGCGGCGCGGGCCGCCGGCAGGCGGGTGGTCGACATGGCCTGCGGGGAGGGCTACGGGTCGGACGTGCTGGCGAACGCGGCGGCGAGCGTCGTCGGCGTCGACGCCAACCCCGAGGCGCACGAGCACGCGCGGCTGCGCTACGTGCGGCCGAACCTGCGCTTCGAGCGCGACCTGGTCGAGAGCTTCGCCGAGCCCTGCGACGCGGTCGTCTTCCTGCAGACGATCGAGCATGTGCGGGACGCGGGGGCGATCCTCGAGCACTTCAAGTCGATGCTCGTGCCCGGCGGGATCGCCTATGTCTCGACACCCAACCTGCTGACGCTGGCGCCGCCCGGGGCGGAGAAGTCGGACAACCCCTGGCACCTGCGCGAGTACCGGGCCGCCGAGTTCCAGGCGCTCTGCGAGGCCCACTTCCCACACGTCGAGCTGCTCGGGCTCTTCCACGCCCGCAAGCTGCGGGCGCACGAGGCCGCGATCAAGCTGGGGTGGGACGCCGTCCACAAGAGGCTCGGGCTGACGAAGCGCTTCTACGACCGCTTCACCCCGGCGATTGCCGCATCCGACTTCGCGCTCAGGAAAGGAAACCTCGACGCGTCGCTGGACTTCCTCGCCGTCTGTCATGCCTGAGCCAGCGGCCGGCGATTTGGCGATCGTCCTTCATAGCCACATGCCCTATGTGGAGGGGTTCGGGACTTACCCGTTTGGGGAGGAGTGGTTGTTCGATGCGGCGCTTCGGTCCTACTTGCCTGTTTTGGAGGTTGCGGATCGGTTGACGATGACGGTGACGCCGGTGCTGGCGGATCAGCTGGAGGAT
>DATMRN010000084.1:0-4861 GCA_035566275.1 Solirubrobacterales bacterium
ACCCCCTTGGCGATCGCTCCCATCCGCCCCCGCGCCTTCGAGTAGAGATGGAGGATGCGGTCGGCCTCGCCGTAGCGGATGCTGCGCAGGACCACCGCCTCCGTCTTCAGAGTCGCGCCGGGCATGACTCCTAAGTTGACCGGCGGGCCGGACGGCGAGGGCGGGGCCGACGCCGTAGCCGCACCTGACAGCTCGGGCAGTAATAGGTGGAGCGGCCGGAGACGACGATCCGCGCGATCGGCCCGCCGCAGGACGGGCAGGGCTCGCCCTCGCGGGTGTGGACGAGGAACTCGTCCTGCATCGTCCCACGCTCGCCGCGCCCGTCGCGGTAGTCGTCGATCGAGGCCCCGCCGCCGTCGATCCCCGCCTCGAGCGCGGCGACCACGGCATCACGCAGCACCTCCTGGTGCTCAGGCCGCATCGAGCCGGCGGGAGAGAGCGGGTGCAGGCGCGCCCGGAACAGCGCCTCGTCGGCATAGATGTTCCCCACCCCGGCGATTCTCGACTGGTCGAGCAGGAAGGACTTCAACGGTGCGGTGCGCCCCGCCGCCATCCCGCCCAACGCCTCCGGCGTGAACGCATCCGAGAGCGGCTCGACCCCGAGCCGCTCGAAGCGGGTCGGGAGGTCGGCGTCGTCGATCAGGAAGGCCTCGCCGAAGCGGCGCGGGTCGGTGAACCACAGCTCGCGGCCGTCGTCGAGCAGGAAGCGAGCGCGCAGGTGGCGCTCGGAGGTCGAGCGCTCGCTCTCGTACAGCCGCCTCCCCTCGGAGGGGTCGAGCTTCTCCCCTCCCTCGACCAGAACCAGGTTGCCGGTCATCCGCAGGTGCATGACCAGGGTCTGGGCGCCGTCGAGCGCCAGCAGCAGGTACTTGCCCCGCCGTCCGAGCCCCTCGATCATCCTCCCGCTAACCGCGACACCCAGCTCGGCCGGCGCCACCGGCCGCGACCAGCGCTCGTCGAGCACTTCGAGCAGCTCGATCTTCCGCCCGGCTAGCTCCGGCTCGAGCTGCCGACAGACCGTCTCGACCTCGGGCAGCTCGGGCATTCCCGAGTTCTACCCCTTTGACGTGTCTGAGATTGACCGTCCTATGCCCCGGGGAAAACTCAGACACCCCCTTTGGGTTGGAAATTGGGTTCAGTCCTCGGTGGCGCGGGGGTGGGCGCTGAAGTAGACCTCCTTGAGCCGCTCGCCCGAGAGGTGCGTGTACATCTGGGTCGTGGCGATGTCGGCGTGGCCGAGCATCTCCTGCACGGCGCGCAGGTCGCAGCCGCCGGCGAGCAGGTGGGTGGCGAAGCTGTGGCGCAGCGTATGCGGGCTCATCCGGCCCGAGAGCCCGGCGGCGCGGGCGTGGCGCTGGACGATCTTGTAGAGGCCCTGACGGCTGAGCGGGCCGCCGCGGAAGTTGACGAAGAGCTTCGGCTCGTGGCGCTCGCCGACCAGCTTTGGCCGGCCGCTTCGCATGTAGATGCCGATCGCGGCGATCGCCTGGCGGCCGAGCGGCACCAGCCGCTCCTTGGAGCCCTTGCCGCGGGCGCGCAGGAAGCCCTCGCGAAGGTCGAGGTCGCCCAGCTCCAGCCCGATCGTCTCCGAGGCCCGCAGCCCGCATGCGTACATCACCTCCAGCAGCGCCCGGTCGCGCTTCGTCGTCGACTCGTCGCCGCGCGGGGCGGCCAGCAACAGCCGCACCTCGGAGTAGTTGAGCACCTGGGGCAGCTTCTTCGCGCGACGTGGAGCGCTGAGCGCGGCGGTCGGGTCGTCGGCGATCAGCTCGTCGCGGCGCAGGTGCTTGTAGAACGAGCGCAGGCAGGCGGCCTTGCGGTGGATGGTCGAGGCCGAACAGGGCGGGCGGCCGTTACCGGTGGCCAGGTCGGCGAGGAACTCGGCGATGTCGCGGGGGCGCGCCGTCAGCGCGTCGCAATCGTGCTCGGCGAGGAACTCGCCGTACTGGTGCAGGTCGGTGCGGTAGGCGTGGAGCGTGTTGCGGGAGAGGCCGCGCTCCAGCTCGAGGTAGGAGAGGAAGTCGAGGACGAGTCCCTCAAAGCGGGCGTTGGCGCCGGGACTTGCGGGGGTCGGCGGTGCGGGTGGCTTTACTGCGACGGCCATGCCGGGAGGTTCTCCCAGCTCGACCTCATACCTCTTGGCGCAAGGCCGCGCCCGCGGCGAGCGCGGCGGCAAAGAAAAGAGGGTCCTCTTCGAGGTTGCGGCCCATGGTCTGGGACGGAAGGCCGGTGGCTGCGTAACCGCTCAGGTCAGCTGCTCTTACCTGCAATTTGTGCCGGCCGGCGCCGGCGAGCTCGAGGGACGCGAGGATCTCTTCCTCTCCTTCGGGCACCGCGATGTCGACGGGGGCGAGAAGGAGGTCGAGGACGGTGAGGGTGTGATGGCTTATGCCACGGTGGCGCTCGCGTGGGTCCACCCCTGAAAGCCGTGGGGACAGCAGGGTCGGCATGTTGAGGGAGAGGGCGGCATGGGCGGTGTCCAGGGCTGCCATGCCTCCGTGACCCAGGCGGGTTGCGGAGCCGATGATCCCTGGACCGGGACCGGCGAGGACCGCATCCCAGCCGAGGTGGCGCGCAGCGTCGAGGGCGCCGACGGTGCTCAGTGACTCGTACTCGCCACCGTAGGAGGGGCCGGCGGTGATGTGCCCACAGAGCAACTTTCGCTCGCGCAGCTCGGCGACGTCGCGCGATAGCGAGCCCGGCAGCGCCCCTCCCCCGGTCTGGACGTAGCCGATCTTCAAACCCGGCGCTGCCTGCGCCGCCGCCCAGGCTGCCGGAGCCAGGTGGCCGTGAAGAGGAAGGACAAGGACCGGGATTGGCCGGCCGGGCTCGGTGCCCTCCACCGGCTCGACCGGGTGCTGGAGGGAGGTGTAGTTGAGCTTCATCACGTGCTCGTCCCCTCCGAGACCGCCGCCGGCCAGGCCGCGGGTGAGGTTGACGTGGACGACGTCGAAGCCGCCGGAACCGAGGTTGAGGTCGAGGGCGGCGACGTTGACCACCACCTCGTCGCCCTCGCGCATCTCGCCGAGGAGGGTCGTGTCTGCCCAGGCGGGGCGGCGCCTGCCGTCGATCTCGATCGTCAGCGGGTCCTCGGCGACGACCATTCCCCGTCGCAGCTGGAGGCGACCGCTCACGCTGCGTCCGCGGCTGCCGCGGTGACGATCCCCTCGCAGACCTCCAGCATCGCGTCGAGGTTGCGCGCCGAGACGCTCTCCTCGGCGGTGTGGTTCGCCTCGGTGCCGTTGGCGAGCAGCACACAGTCGAAGCCGTCGAGCCGCAGCGCGTTGGCGTCGCTACCGCCGCCGGTCGACGTCCTCTCCGGCTCGAAGCCGGCGCTGCGCAGCGCGGACTCGGCAAGCGCGAGCGCTCGCGAGGACGCCGGCACCTTGTAGCCACGGAACAGCTCCTCTATGCGGACGTCGACGTCGCAGCCGTGCTCGCTCGCACCCCAGGCGCAGGCGTCGGCGATCGTCCCCGCCACCTCGGCCACCCGCGAGGCGTCGAGGCTGCGGGCCTCGGCGTGGATGGCGCAGTGGCCGGGCACCACGTTGCCGGAGGTGCCACCGGAGATCAGGCCCACGTTGGCGGTGGTCTCGGAATCCAGCCGCCCCAGCTCCATCCGGGAGATCGCCGCCGCCGCGGCGGCGATCGCGCTATTGCCGTCCTCGGGCCTGATCCCCGCGTGCGCCTCCACCCCGGCGAAGTCGGCGAGGATCTTCTGCTGCGTGGGAGAGGCGACGATCGCCTCGCCGACGGCGCTGGCGTGGTCGAGGACGAAGCCGCGCTCCGAGCGCAGCGCCGAGACGTCGAACGCCTTCGCCCCACGCAGCCCCTGCTCCTCGGCGACGGTCAGCAGCAGCTCGATCCCGACCGGGGGCGGATCGCCGGCGTGCCGCGCGACCAGCTCCATGAAGACGGCGACGGCGGCCTTGTTGTCGGCGCCGAGGATCGTCTCGCCGCGGCTGCGGAAGACGCCGTCCTCGAGAATCACCTCGATCCGCCCCTCGTGAGGGACGGTGTCGAGGTGGGCGCAGAACATCACCCACTCCTCGGCGCGCCCCGGCAGGCGGGCGAGGATGTTCCCGGCACCGGCGTCCGCGGGCTCGGCCGCATCGTCCTCGCTCACCTCCAGACCCATCGCCCGCAGCTCGGCCGCCACCGAGTCGGCGACCTCGCGCTCCTCGCCCGTCGGGCTGCGAATCTCGCAGAGCCGGACGAAGGTCTCCTGCAGCCTCTCCACGGGCGACAGGCTAAAGAGGCGAGCGCGCCGGGGGCGTCAGCCCGACTGCCGGACGCCGACGTCGCTGCTCTCGGCGTCTTCGGCCGTCTCCAGCTCCCTCCCGTCGGCCGGACGCTCGCCGGCGTGGTGCGCCGCAGCGCCGACGAACTCACGGAACAGCGGCTCGGGGCGATTGGGACGGGAGTTGAACTCCGGGTGGAACTGGGAGGCGACGAAGAAGGGGTGATCGGGCAGCTCGACCATCTCGACCAGGCGCTCGTCGGGCGAGGTGCCGCCGCAGACCAGCCCCTCGGCTTCAAGCCGGCGGCGCAGCTGGTTGTTGACCTCGTAGCGGTGGCGGTGGCGCTTGTAGATGACGGCCTCGCCGAAGATCTCGCGCGCTCGCGTTCCCTCGTGCAGTTTCACCGGGTCGGCGCCGAGCCGCATCGTGCCGCCCATCTCGGAGACCTCCTTCTGCTCAGGCAGCAGGTCGACCACCGGGAACGGGGTCTCGGGATCGAACTCGGCCGAGTTGGCGCCGTCCATGCCGGCCACCGTGCGGGCGAACTCGACCACCGCGATCTGCATCCCGAGGCAGATCCCCAGGTAGGGGATCGAGCGTTCGCGGGCGATCCGCGAGGC
>DATMRN010000085.1:0-7169 GCA_035566275.1 Solirubrobacterales bacterium
CTCGACGGCCAAGGGCTGGAGAAAGTCGCGGTGGTTGGACATTCCTCTGGTGGCTGGACTGGGTTGGAGCTGGCGAAGCTGGGTAGGGCCGAGAGCGTCCTCGCCCTGGCGCCTGCGGGACTGTGGCGCAAGCACTCACCCTTGCTCACCGACATCACCCTGAACGTCAACTGGCGGCTTGGGCGTCTGCTTGGACCTCTTGCCTTGCGGACTCTTCGTTCCCCGACTCTCCGCTCAATCTCTCTGCGCGGCATCAGCGCGAAGCCGCGAGACGTTCCTGCCGATGTCGCCATCGCCAATGCGCGGGCGGCGATGGCGACCGACAGCTTCCCCCGGCACTTCTCTGAGACACGACGGCTGCGCTTCGTAGATGGTCAAAACATCAAGGCACCGATCAAGGTCGTGTGGGGCGAGAAGGACCACATCGCGCTCGTTGGTAAGTCACGCAATGTCGATGAGTTGCCGCCTCACACTGAGGTGGAGACTTGGACGGGATGCGGGCACATGATGATGTGGGACGTGCCGGAAGAGGTTTTGGCGGCCGCCAGGGATATGGGAGCAAGGCACAGTCGAATCAACCTTGCCCTGAGCCGGCAACGCCACCGATCGCTCTGAAAGGCTCCGTCCGTGGATGGCGAGCGAGAAGTCTTCATCAACCTGGAGCCGGGCTGGCGCATCCGCCTTCCGTCGCGGTCGCTTCAATCGCAGGTAGGTCGGGCTCGCTTAGGTTAGATGACGTCCTTGGCAGTTCGGCAAGAGTCGATATCTGCACCAGGTCGGGGCGCCCGTCGGGTGCCGAGCCCCCCTTGCGATTGATCCATACCGCCCCAAGGCCGGCTGCGAGAGCCCCGTCAATGTCTTTGGAGATGCTGTCGCCAACCATCACCGCCTGATCGCGGTCAACACCCAGCGCGGACACCGCGTGCACGAAGACGGAGGTATCCGGCTTGGCGACACCGAGGTCTGCGGACACGACAACAGCCTCGAAATGCTCGCTCAAGCCCGAGGCGGCGAGCTTCTCCCGCTGAAGGCACGCAGCACCGTTGGTGACGAGCGCCATTGAGTGAGACTCGGCCAGGCGATTCAGGGTGCCGGTAACGTCCGCGAACACCTCGTGCCGTGCGCGGCGCTCGACGCCGAACCGCTCGGCTAGTGCCTCCGCGAGCTGCGAATCGTTGACCCCTTGGTCGGCGAGCGCGAGTCTCCACGCTTCGCGGCGGTAGTTCGGGGACCACTCACGTAGGGCGCGCACGTCTGTTCCATCGCCCTCGAATCGACACCACAATCCCTCCCATGAGCTAATGCCCACCCGCATGCAGTAGTCGAAGGTGGGCGAGGCGTACCACAGCTGGCGTGCCCGCGAGCGAGCACCTGATGCCAGCGTCGCGCCATCGATGTCGTACTCAGCGAGCGCAAACTGCGCCGTCGCAGCAAAGGCGGCTTCTGCTGCGGGCTCCTCAACCATGAGCGTTTCGTCGAGGTCGAACAGTAGGGCGCTTTTCATGGTCTCAATTCTGGTGGACCAGCCCGATGACTTGCTCGACACGCGCGATGGGCTCGAGCGACGACCGGCAGGATCATGGATAGCGACCGTGCAGCCGCTTGTGAGCGCGCTCGTAGACGCTGCGGGTCTGCTGGTTGCTGGGATGGCGCTCGCCGAAGGCGATCATGTTCCACGAGAGCCTGCCGTCGGGATTCTGCGTCAGTCGGAAGACGAAGCCGAACGGCGCCGCGGATGCACCCTCCGCATCGAGCGGCACATAGAGCTTGCGACAGCCGGGCAGCTTCGTCTTGTCGGCTCCCTCCGGTTCACACCGCTTCCAGTCGAGCGCTTTCCTGCCAGCTTCGATTTCCCTCCTGGCACGCTCGGCTTGAGCGCGAGCGGGAGATCGCTCGTCTAAGCGCCACACCTCTTCCCCCCAGACCGGCTCACGGAACTCAACGGAGGCCGGAGGCGAGTTCTGTCCTTCCGAAACCAAGGACGCGCAGGATATGCACCTCCCGAGTCTTTACCGCAAGGCGGCCCCAGGTCGCGCCCTCGACGAGGACTTAACCCTCGCCGTCGGTGGGATCGTCAGCGGTCAGCTGCTCGAAATCCCCGGCCGAAGCGGGCTTCGTTCCCCACTTCTCGTCGAGCTCGGCCATTGACGTAATCGGCGGCTCAAGCGTCAGACCGCCCTCGCGATCCGGCACAACCTCGTAGCGTCGGCCCCCAACTTCGACCAGCTCGCCGATTTGTAGGTCGAGCTTCTTTATCGCAGTTGCCATCCGTCAATGGTAACTCTGGATGTCGCCGAACACCGGTCTTGGCGAACGAAGATCGGCATCGTCATGCGCCTCTCGTGCGCCAGTCAGACCGGAAATAACCGGATTCAGCCGGATGTAAAACCGCTTGAACAAGCCAAATCCGCCCTCGCAAGCGGCCGAATCTAGATGAAGTACATCCCCGAGCCGGCCTCGGCCGCCTCGCGGCGGGCGACTTCGGCGATCGTCGTCTGGCCGAAGACCTTGCGCAGGGCGGTGACGCCCTCGGCCCAGATGCCACCCGCCTCGTCGGCCTCCTGGCCGATCTTGCCGTCGAGGGCCTGTACGACCTCCAGCACGGTGATCTCATCCGCCGGGCGAGCCAGCGTGTAGCCGCCTTTCATCCCCCGGTGGCTGGTCAGCAGGCCGGCCCGGCGCAGGGTCGAGAAGAGCTGCTCGAGGAACTGGTCGGGGATGTCGCGCCGCTCGGCGAGCTCCTTGATCGGCACCGGCCGCTCGCCGGAGCGGGCCAGCTCGGCCATGGCGACTACCGCGTAGCGGGACTTCGAGGTGATCGAGATCACGTCGTCATTTCTACCGCACGATCCGGACCAGCCTGGGTTAGGATCGAACGACGAAGCTCCGCGGCCCGGGGCGGAGCCAAGCCGAACCCGAGCAGATCGGAAGCAGTCCTGAGCGAGCGCCCACACTGCCTTGTGATCGACGATCACCCTCTCGTCCGGATTGGAGTGCGCGGGGTGCTCGAGGACGGGTTCGAGGTCCACGAGTCGACGAGCCGTGAGGAGGGGCTGGACCTGATCCGCGACATCGGCAACATCGACGTGGCGATCGTCGACATGCGCCTGCGGGCGAACGGCGGCGGCCCCACCCTGAGCGGCAACGAGACCATCCGCGCCCTCCACAGGACCGCCCCCGGCCTCGGCATAGTCGCCCACGGTGACCGCCCCGAGCGCCATATAGCCACTGCCGCCCTACAAGCCGGCGCCACCGCCTACGTAGCCCGCACCGCCGGCGCAAGCGAGCTACGCAAAGCCGTCGAGGCAGCCCTGGTCCAGGAGAGCTTCATCGACCCAGCGGTCCCACCCAAAGGCAGCCGCGGCAAGCTGACCGGTCGCCAGCGCCAGATCCTCCAACGCTTGGCCAACGGGGAGTCGACAACAGTGGCGGCCCGCGAGCTGGGCCTAAGCGAAGAGACGGTCAAGACCCACACCAAGAACATCATGGCCCGCCTCAGCGCCCGCAACCGCACGCATGCAGTAGCCATCGCTCTCCGAGAGTCGCTCATCGATTGAGCGCCTGGAGGACCGATTAGCGAGCGTCACGATCTGATTCTCCGCGAGCGGCGCCGATATGGCGATTGCCGCCGCCCGCGGACGCGAAGCGGAGCAGGCGGCGGATGATTAGATCCAGCCGCGGTCGCGCGAAGTGAGCACCGCCTGCGCCCGATCGACGGCCCCGATCTTCCCGTACACGTTGTGCAGATGCGTACGGATCGTCGAGACCGAGAGCTGCATCTCCCCCGCGATC
The DNA here is from genome assembly GCA_035566275.1 of Solirubrobacterales bacterium. Taxonomy (GTDB): domain Bacteria; phylum Actinomycetota; class Thermoleophilia; order Solirubrobacterales; family 70-9; genus DATMRN01. The sequence continues at coordinate 3,793 of DATMRN010000085.1, forward strand.
TGCTTGTAGACCATCCCCTCCGAGAGGTGCCTGAGCACGTCCAGCTCGCGCGCCGAGAGAGGGCACGGCTCGCTGACCCTAGGGGCGTCATGGCGAGGGCAGGGAAGCTCGTAGAGCATGTCGCGCAGCCCGTCGGCGCCAAGGCCGCAGCGCTCGGCGGCGGCCCGCAGCCGCTCCGGCGAGACCGCCTCGCCCTGGGAGTAGTGGGCAACCATGTCCGCCACCGCGACCATCGCGGCCAGTCCCTCGGCGTCCTCGGCGTGGTGACGCTCGATCGCCACCGCGATCCGCTGCGGCACGTTCCAGCGCCGGGCCAGGACGCCGCCGACCAGCGCGTGGTCGATGCCGAGCTCGTCGCGCTCGTCGCGGACCCGCTGCTCGGGGGTGCGGGAGACCACGTCGAAGTAGACCTTGCTGCCCGGATGAAGGCGGGAGATGACGAGGCGCCCGACGTCGTGCAGGAGCGCCGCCACCGCCAGCTCGTCGCGCTCGGCCCAGCCGACGGCGCGGCCGATCTTCTCGGCGGCGCGCTGGGTGGCAAGCGCGTGGATGCGAAAGCGCTCGGGTTTCAACTCCCAGCCGCCGTTGGACTCGAAGAAGTCGAAGACCGGCGCCGTGCCGGCGATCGCCAGAACGCCCGAGGGCTTGAGCACATCGATCGCATCGGGGACTCCGGCGACGCCGCCGGGCGCCGCGCCGCTGCGGTTGGCGAAGCGCAGCACGGCGATCGTCAGAGCGACGTCGGACTCGACCGCCTCGACCAGCTCGCCGACGCGGGCCGTCTCAGCCGTCGCGGCGCGGATCACCCGCTCGCGCGACTCGATCAGGACCGGGAAGCGCTCGACCGCCTCGAAGGCGTCGGCGAGGCGACTGCCTGGGGCCGGGACAGGCCGGGAGCCGGCGTCCTTGGGGAGGACGTCGTGCGCCTTGGCTCTGCCGTTGCTGGTGCTGTCGGCCGCGATTGACCCCATCCGAACAGCTCATCGGCAGGCGAGGACGTTCGGTTTAATTCCCCCTCCCTAAAAATGTGGACGAGCTAGCACGGCGCGCCCTGGGCGAGGCGGTCGATCGAGGCGTCGATCCGGGCGAGGGACTCCTCGCGGCCCAGCGCCGCCAGCGACTCGAAGATTCCAGGTGAGACCGCGCCTCCGGTGATCGCCACCCGGATCGGCTGGTAGAGCTTGCCCGGCTTGACCGCGAGCCGGTCGGGCAACGGGGAGAGCGCCGCCTCGATCGCCTGCGTATCGAAGGAGGGCGCTGTGGCCAGCGCTCCGCGCGCCTCCTCGAGCAGTTGCCGCGCCCCCCCCTTCATCACCTTTCCCCAGGCCTTCGGGTCGTCCACCGGCGGCTCGAAGAGGAAGCGGATCAGCGGCCAGACCTCCTCCAGGGTCTGCGCTTTCTCCTGGGCGATCTCACAGGCGGCGCGGAGGCGCTCGTCGGGCTCGCGGTCGAGGTGGCGGGCGACGGCCGCGGTGTACTCCACCAGTGGCATCTCCCGCATGAAGCGGCCGTTGATCCAGCGTAGCTTCTTCTCGTCGAAGATCGCCGCCGCCCTGCCGACGTCCTCGACCCGGAAGCGCCCGATCAGCTCCTCAGTCGACATCAGGGTCGTGTCGTCGTCGGTGCCCCAGCCCAGCAGCGCCAGGTAGTTGCGCACCGCGGCCGGCAGGTAGCCCGCGTCGCGCAGCTCCTGGGCGGAGGCGGCGCCGTGGCGCTTGGCGAGCTTCTTGCCGTCGGTGCCATGCAGCAGCGGCAGGTGCGCGTAGCGGGGCGGCTCGTGGCCCAGCGCAGCCAGGACCAGCAGCTGCTTCGGCGTGTTGGAGAGGTGATCGTCGCCGCGCACCACGTCGGTGATCCCCATCTCGGCGTCGTCGACCGCGACGGCGAAGTTGTAGAGGACCGAGTTGTCGCCGCGGGCGATGACGAAGTCGTCATAGCTGCGGTTGGGGAAGCTGACCGGACCTCGGATCAAGTCGTCTACGACGGTCTCGCCCTCGTCGGGAACACGCAGGCGGACGGCGGCGCCGGGCTCCTCGGTCGGCTCGCCGCGGTAGCCGCGATCGGCCCCGTGCTCGGCCTTCCATGCCTCGACGTCCTTGGCGGTGGCGGAGTCGCGGTAGGCGGCGCCGGAGTCGAGCAGGCGGCGCAGCGCGGCTTCGTGGCTGTCCGCCCGCGAGGCCTGCGAGACCGGCCCCTCGTCCCAGTCCAGCTCCAGCCAGCGCAGCGCGTCGAGGATCTGCTCGACGTTCTCCTCGGTCGAGCGCTCGCGGTCGGTGTCCTCTATCCGCAGCACCAGCTCGCCGCCCCCGTGGCGGGCCGCGAGCCAGTTGTAGAGTGCCGTCCTCGCCCCGCCGATGTGCAGCGCACCGGTCGGCGAGGGGGCAAACCTAAGTCGGAGGTCTTCGTCACTCATGTTGATCGGCGCGCATGTTTCCACAGCCGGCGGGCTGGACAGGGCGATCGGGCGGGGAGCCGAGCTCGGTTGCGAGTCGATTCAGATCTTCCACCAGAGCCCGCGGATGTGGCGGCCGACCAAATACGGCGAGGAGGATTTCGCCGCGTTTCGCGAGGCGATGGAGGGCTCGCCGGTGCAAGCCGTGGTGATCCACGCCGTCTACCTGATCAACTGCGCGACCAAAGACAAAGAGCTGCGCAAGAAGTCGCTGAGCTCGCTGGCGCACGCGCTGCGAATCGGCGACGGGATCGGCGCCGCCGGCGTCGTTCTACATCCCGGAGCGCAGGTAGGCGAGGCGCTTGGCCCCTCGATGAGGCGGGCGGCGAAGGTGATCGCCACGGCGCTGAAGGACAGTGAGAGCTGCCCACTGCTGCTGGAGCAGACCGCAGGGCACCAAGGGCTGCTGGGGCGCGACTTCGACCAGACGGCCGAGCTGATCGAGCTGGCCGGGGGCGGCAAGCGCCTCGGCCTCTGCCTCGACTCCTGCCACCTCTTCGTGCAGGGCTACGACATCACCGACGAGTCCCACCTGGCCGAGGTGCTCGACGAAGCCGACGAGAAGGTGGGCCTCGAGCGTTTGCGCTGCGTCCACGTCAACGACGCCGCCGCCCCGCTCGGCTCCTGCCGCGACCGCCACGCCAACATCGGCCAGGGCGAGATGGGCAGGCGCGGCCTGGAGGCGTTCCTCTCGGAGCCCCGCTTCGAGGGACTGCCGGCAACCCTGGAGACGCCAGGCCCGGCTAAGAAAGGCTCGGACAAGCGAGAAGTCACCGCCGCCAAGAAGCTCCGCCGCGAGGGTCTAAAGCGCCGCGCCAGCTGAGGGATCTGGCCACCCTCCCCCGGAGGCTCAAGCGGCAACGCCTGAACCCACCCAAGCGATCTGCTGCGCAACGGCCTCGGGGGGAGGGTGGCCAGATCCCCC
>DATMRN010000086.1:0-6501 GCA_035566275.1 Solirubrobacterales bacterium
AGCGCGAGCAGGGAGAAGTTGACGGTCATCAGCTCAACGATCGGCCGCAGCCCTCCCATCGCCGCGCCAACGCCGGCGCCGACGATCGTGTTCTCGGAGATCGGCGTGTCGCGGACCCGCCGCTCGCCGAACTCCTCGAGCAGCCCTTCGGTCACCTTGTACGCCCCCTGGAAGACGCCGACGTCCTCGCCCATCACGAAGACCGACTCGTCGCGGCGCATCTCCTCGGCCATCGCGTCGCGCAGGGCCTCGCGCATCCGCAGCGCGGTCATCGGTCCTCGGCCTCCTCGGCGAGCGCCGACTCGGCGCCCTCGCGGGCGTCGCCGTGCACGGCGGGGTTGGGGCGCGGCCCCTCGGGCCGGCCCGCGTAGGCGGCGCCCGCCTCGGCCAGCTCGCGAGCCGCGTCGGGCATTCGGTCCTCGTGCTCACCCCGGTGCGGTTGCGGGCTGCGCTCGTCGACCGCGTACCAGCCCATCGTGTCGGTCACCGCGTAGAGGTTCTCGTAGAGGGTGTCGAGCGGCGGCTCGGGCGAGGCGTCGGCGAACTCGACCGCCTCCGTCACCGTCTCCTCGGCCTTGTCGCGGAGCGCCCGCACCTCGCGCTCGCCCAGCACGCCGGCCTCGACGCAGCGCCGCGCGAAGGTCTCGATCGGGTCCCTCTCCCGCCACTCCTCGACCTCCTCGCGCTCGCGGTAGACCTCGGGATCGGCGGCGGAGTGACCGCGGTAGCGGTAGGTGAAGGCCTCGAGCAGGGTGGGGCGACGCTCCTCGCGGGCCAGCCGAATCCCCTCGGCGACGGCCTCACGTACCGCGATCACGTCCATCCCGTCGATCCGCTTGCCGGGGATGCCGTAGCCCTCCGCCTTCTTGGAGAGGTCGGTCTGGCCGGAGTGGCGCTCGACCGAGGTCCCCATCCCGTAGAGGTTGTTCTCGACCAGGAAGAGGACGGGCAGGCTCCAGAGCGCCGCCAGGTTCATCGTCTCGCCGAAGTTGCCGGCGTTGGAGGCGCCGTCGCCGAACATGCAGACGGTGACCGCGTCCTCGCCCTTGTAGTCGGAGGAGAGGGCGAGGCCGGCCGCGATCGGCAGGTTGCCGCCGACGATCCCGTAGCCGCCCATGAAGCGGTGCTCGCGATCGAAGATGTGCATCGAGCCGCCGCGCCCGCCGCTGGTGCCGTCGACGCGGCCGAACAGCTCCGCCATCACCCGCCTGGGCTCGACCCCGCGGGCGATCGCGTGGCCGTGGGTGCGATAGGTGCCGATCAGGTAGTCCTCCTCGCGCATCACCGAGGTGGCGCCGACGATCGTCGCCTCCTCGCCGATCGCCAGATGCAGGAAGCCACCGGCTTTGGCTCGCTGGTACTGGCGCCCGGCCTCCTCCTCGAAGCGGCGGATCAGCGCCATCCGCGCGAGCAGCTCGTAACAGGTGGCGGCGTCGGGCAAATCGGCCATCGGCACTCTGACCTTAGCTGGCCGCTTCGACCGCTTCCTCGACTCTGTCGTCGCCCCAGAAGACCTCGCCGTCGACCGCAAGGGAAGGAACGCCCCGCACGCCCAGCTCGGCGGCGCGGTCGGTCGCCTCGCGCAGGGCGCCCTTGACGATGCCGGTCTGCACCGCCTTGAGCAGCGCCTTGGGATGCAGCTCGCAGGCGGCGGCGGCGACCAGCACGTTGTCGGGCTCGGAGAGGTCGCGCCCGGCGGCGAATGCCTGGCGGAAGGCGGCGAGGGAGAAGGAGACGGTGCGGCCGGTCCGCTTGGCGAAGGTCGCGACCCGCATCGCGAAGAGGGTGTTGCCCGGCCAGGGGTCGGGCCAGGAGACCGGGGGAAGGCCGTAGGCCGAAGCGCGCCGCTCCACCTCGGCCATCCCCTCCTCGCGCCCCGGCCCGTTCGCCCAGGAGTCGCGGCCGAAGCGCTGGAACAGCCCACCGAGCAGGACCGGCTGCCACTCGGGCTGCTCCAGCTCCGCCTCCGTGAAGAGGGCGCTGATCCGCTCGGCGGTCAGGTACGCGTAGGGGCTGCCGAGGTCGAAGTAAAAGGTTGCGCGAGGGTCCGTCAAGCGTGCGTGGCCCAGCCGTCGACCGCTCGGGCTGCGTCGAGGATCGCCTCGGAGATCGTCGGGTGGGGGTGGACGATCCGCGCCAGCTCCTGGTAGCCGCCCTCAAGGGCCATCGTCGCGACCAGCTCGGCGATCATGTCGCAGGCGCGGTTGCCGACGATGTGGGCGCCGAGGATCTCGCCGTACTTGGAGTCGGCAACGATCTTGACGATGCCGTCGCGGTCGTCGTAGACGGTCGCGGCGCCGACCCCGCCCAGCTTGAACTTGCCGACCTTGACGTCGTGGCCCGCCTCCTTGGCGGCCGCCTCGGTCAGCCCGACGCTGGCGACCTGCGGCTGGCAGAAGGTGGCGCCGGCGACCAGATTCTGGTCGACCGGGTGGGTCTCGGCGCCTGCCGCGTGCTCGACCGCGACGACACCCTCCTCGGAGGCCTTGTGGGCGAGCGCCTTGGCGTTGACGAGATCGCCGATCGCGTAGACCTTCGGGTTCGAGGTGCGCTGGTAGGGGTCGACCTTGACCTTGCCGCTCTCCTCCAGCTCCACCCCGGCCTCGGACAGTCCCAGGCCCTCGGTGTCGGGAGCGCGGCCGCCGGCAATCAAGAGGTAGTCGACCTCCGCCGACTGGTCGCCGTAGGTGAACTTGACGGAGCTCTTGCCGGCCTCGACGTTCTCGACCGGCGCTCCGGTGGAGACCGTGATGTTCTGCTTCTTGAAGGCGCGCTCGACGACGCGGACCACGTCCCTGTCCTCGGCGGGGAGGATCTGGTCGAGCATCTCGATCAGCAGCACCTCGGCGCCGAAGCGGCCGTAGGCGGAGGCGATCTCGCAGCCCGAGGCGCCGGCGCCGACCACGGCGATCTTCTTCGGCTGCTCCGGCAGCGACCAGGCGCCCCAGGTATCGAGGACCCGCCCGCCGAACTCCACCCCGGGGATCGGCAGCGAGACCGAGCCGGTGGCAAGCACCACGGCGCTCGCCTCGTAGACGGTGTCACCGACCTTGACGTTGCCCTCGGCGGTGAGCGAGCCGTCGCCCTCGATCGTCGTCACCTTGTTTTTGTCCCAGAGCATCTTCACCCCGCCGGAGAGCGAGTCCGAGACGGCGGCGCGGCGCTTGCCGAGCGCCTCCCAGTCGATCGAGGCGCTCTTCACGGTGACCCCGAGCTCGGCGCTGTTACGTGCCTGGTCGTAGATCTCCGCCGTGTGCAGGACCGTCTTCGCCGGGATGCAGGCGTAGTTGAGGCAGCGGCCGCCCGGCTTGTCGCGCTCGACGACGGCCGTTTTCCTGCCGAGCTGGGCCGAGCGAATCGCGGCAACGTAGCCGCCGGGCCCACCCCCGATCACGATTACGTCGAACGAATCGGCCACGAAGCTGAGCCTATAGAACGAGAATCATCCACCGCCTCCTCCGCTTCGCGTCCGGGGGCGGTGGCAATCGCCATATCGGCGCCGCTCACGAGGAATCAGATCGTGACGTTCGCTAATCGGTGCTTCAGGGTTAGTTTCGGCTGGGCATCTGGATGCGGGCCATTGCCTTGACCATGAAGTAGAAGAAGCCCCCGGAGACCGCGAGGAGGCCGAGGGTGGCGACGATCTGGCCGACGGTCGCCGCCTGCACGGCGAGGCCGAAGACGGCGCTGAAGATCAGGAAGACGAGGATCAGCTGGAAGCCGAGCACGGCCCAGTAGCGGGCGCGCCACATGCCCCAGGCCATGATCCCCATCAGCAGGGCGGGGGCCACCACCTGCGGCAGTTTGGGCTGGCCGCCGCTGACGTGGACCCCGGCGAGGTAGCCGCCGACGATCGAGGCGGCGACCAGGCCCGAGACGACGGCGCCGATCGTCACCACCAGGGGCCGCTCGCCCTCGGCCAGCGGCTCCAGCTTCTCGCGAGCCTCGCGGTTGCGCTCCTCGGCGCGGGCGTAGCCGCGCTCCATCCGCTCGCGGGGGCCGTTCGCGGCCCCGCGTCGCTTGCGCTTGCGCGGCGCCCCCCCCTCAGCCACCGGGCGCCACGTCCCCGGTCCCGGCGAAGGCCCGGCGGATCGATTCGGCCGCCGCCGCGGGGTCCTCGGCGTCGCGGATCGCTCGCACCACGCCGAGTCGCCGCGCCCCGGCCTCGACCACCTGCCGGGCATTGGAGGGGTCGATGCCGCCGATCGCGAAGAAGGGCCGCGACGCGTTCTCCGCAGCGTGCTCGACCAGGGCGAGGCCGACCGCCGGTCGCCCCTCTTTGGTCGGGGTCTCCCAGACAGGACCCACGCTCATATAGTCGGTCGGCTGTTCTCCCGCCGCCGCGATCTGCTCCTCGGAGTGGGTGGAGAGGCCGACGATCGCATCGGGGCCCAGCGCCTTCCGGGCCTCCTCGGCCGAGGCGTCGTCCTGGCCGACGTGGACGCCGTCGGCGTCGCAGGCCAGCGCCAGATGGGGGTCGTCGTTGACGATGAAGAGGGCGCCGTAGGTGTCGCAGAGGCGGCGGAAGGTCTGCGAGGAGCGTTCGATCACGCCGCTGTCGAGTTCCTTCTCGCGCAGCTGGACGATGTCGACGCCGCCGTTCAGCGCGGCGCGGAGCAGCGGCTCGGGGTCCTCGCCGCCGGGGCGGGCGTCGCAGACGAAGTAGAGGCGCGCGGTGCGCAGCCGCTCGCGTCGCAGCGGTCCGGCTGCCTCAGGAGGAGCAAGGCTCATGGATCGATTATGGCCTGACGAGATCGCGAGGGGGGTAGCATCGATGTCGTACGGGAGCCGAAGAGGCTGAGAGGGTGGCAACGCGGTCACCGACCGTCTGGACCTGATCCGGGTAATGCCGGCGGAGGCAATGGGTTGACCGAAAAGCGAAGTTACGACGCGATCGTCGTCGGGGCCGGAGTCATCGGGCTCTCCTGCGCCTGGCGCGCCGCCCGCCGCGGGGCGCGGGTCATGGTGCTCGACCGGGCCGAGCCGCCGGCGGGCGCCACTCGGGTCGCCGCCGGGATGCTGGCGCCGGTCGGCGAGCTGGCCTTCGGCGAGCCGGAGCTGCAGGAGATGACCCTCGCCGCGGCGGCCCTCTACCCGGGCTTCATCGCCGAGCTGGAGGGCGCGTCCGGGATGGCGACCGGGTACGCGCGTCAGGGCGCCCTGCACATCGCCCTCGACCGCGACGAGGCGGCGGAGCTGCGGCGCGTCCACGACCTGCAGCGCAGCCTGGGCCTCGGCGCCGAGTGGCTGCCGCCGCGCCGCTGCCGCGCGCTGGAGCCCGGCCTCACCCCGTCCTTCAACGGCGGCGTGCACGCGCCCGGCGAGGCGGCGGTCGATCCGCGGGCGCTGACCGAGGCGCTGCTGGGCGCGCTTACCGCCGAGGGGATCGAGGTGCGGACCGGGGTGGAGGTCGACGAGGCGCTGATCGAAGGCGAGCGGCTGGTCGGGGTGCGAGCCGGCAGCGACGATGAGCTGCGGGCCGCCGCGGTCGTCCTCGCCACCGGCGCCTGGTCCGGCTGCGCCGAGTGGCTGCCCAAGTATGCGCGCCCGCCGGTCCGCCCGGTCAAGGGCCAGATCCTCGAGCTGCGCGCCGCGAGCGGCATCGCGCCGTGCGAGCGGATCGTCGCCTCCGAGCGCGTCTACCTGGTGCCTCGCGCCGACGGTCGCCTGATCGCGGGCGCCACGGTCGAGGAGCAGGGATTCGACACCGCGGTCACCGCGGGGGGCGTCCACGAGCTGCTGCGCGAGGCCTACCGGCTGCTGCCCGACGTGGCGGAGATGGAGCTGGTCGAGACGGCCGCGGGCCTGCGGCCGGGCACCCCGGACAACCTGCCGCTGATCGGCGCCGGCGCCCTCGACGGCCTCGTCCTCGCGACCGGGCACTATCGCAACGGCATCCTGCTGGCGCCGCTGACCGGCGAGGCTGTAGCCGACCTGCTCGACGGCAAGCCGTTGCCCGACGTCGTTGCCAGCGCCCATCCAGCGAGTTCGCGTTTTGTCACGCATACGGCGACAAAACGCGAACTCATGCTGGAGGAGGCTCAGGTGGAGACATGAGGGTCGAGCTGAACGGGGAGTCGCTGGAGATGGCGCGAGGCGCAACCATCGCTGACGCGGTGCGTGCAGCCGGCGCCGAAGGGGAGGTGAGGGGGGTCGCGGTCGCGCTCGACGGCGAGGTAGTGCCGCGGGGCGAGTGGATCGCCACCGAGCTTCGTGAGGGGCAGAGCGTCGAGGTGCTCGCCGCGATCCAGGGCGGCGCCGAGACCTGGGAGCTTGGCGGCCGCGAGTGGTCCTCGCGGTTGATCGCCGGCACCGGCGGCTTCCGCTCGCTGGATCAGATGGAGAGCGCGCTCGCCGCCTCCGGCGCGGAGATCGTCACCGTTGCCCTGCGCCGCGTCGACCCGCTCGCCGAGGGGTCGGTGCTGGAGGTGCTCGACAGCCTCGGCCTCTTCACCCTGCCCAACACGGCCGGCTGCTACACGGCGCGCGACGCGGTCCGCA
>DATMRN010000087.1:0-11578 GCA_035566275.1 Solirubrobacterales bacterium
ACCTGACTCAGCGCCACCGCGGTATCGATGTACTCCCTCTCGTCATCGATTCGCAGGTCAAGCTCCAGATCCGTCCAATCGGGCGGCATCGAATCCAAAACAAGCTGAAAATCCTTGGCAAGACCCATGAGTGGAAGCGTATCCCGCGAAGGGAGCCCGATGCCCCTCCGCCGGAGACTTTGGGAGCAGCTACGGTCGAAGCCCTCCACCCGTGCGGGGCGTACGGTCTCCGCCGGAGGGGCATCGGGCTCCCCCCACGCCCGGCCCATATGCTGCCCCCCACATGAGTCGAGTCGTCGCGCTGCTGGCGGCCGCTCTGCTGCTCGCCGGCGCCGCCGGCTGCGGCGGAGGCGGCGCTGAACCGGGCGCGCCACAGGGCGCGACGCTCGTGCTCGATTTCACCCCCAACGCCGCCCATTCCGGCATCTACGCGGCGCAGAGGCAGGGCTTCTACCGCGATGCCGGCATCGACCTCACGATTCGCCAGCCGGGCGAATCGACCGACGCGCCGAAGCTGCTGGAGGCCGGTCGCGCCGACTTCGCGATCCTCGACATCCACGATCTGGGGATCGCCCGACAGCACGGGCTCGACCTCGTCGGCGTGATGCCGATTGTGCAGCGGCCGCTCGCCGCGGTGATCGCGCGCGGCGACGGTCCCGTGCGCCGTCCTCGCGACCTCCAGGGTCACACCGCCGGTGTGACCGGGCTGCCCTCCGACGAAGCGGTGGTCGACTCCGAGGTCAGCGCCGACGGCGGCGACCCGGCGAAGGTGAAGCGGGTGACGATCGGCTTCAACGCGGTCTCCTCGCTGGCGGCCGGCAAGGTCGACGCGGCGACCGGGTTCTGGAACGCGGAGGGCGTTGCCCTGCGGCGCCAAGGGGTGCCGATCCGTATCTTCAAAGTCGACCGCTACGGCGCTCCGCCCTATCCGGAGCTGATCCTCGCCACCTCCCACCGCACCCTGGAACAGGACCCGAAGCTGGTCGACGCGATGGTCGCCGCCACGACCCGCGGTTACGACTTCACAGTCCGGCACCCATCCCAAGCCCTGAACGACCTTCTGGCCGAAGTCCCAAGCCTCGACCGATCTGACCAAAGCGCCCAGCTCAACGCCCTACTCCCGATCCTGCGCCCCGCCCCCTTCGACTACCCGGTCCTCCGCCGCTGGGCGCGCTGGGACGTCGATCACGGCCTGCTCCAGAGCGAACCGGCGGTCGGCAGCCTGTTCCAGGCTCCAGGGGGATAGACTGCCGCCGCAACCGATCCCGGGATCTAGGAGGAGAGAAGTGCAGGAACGAGGACTCGCGGCATATCTTGCTGAGTTGATCGGCACCTTCTTGCTGGTCTTCTTCATCACATCCGTCGTGGTGTTGTTCGTCGCCACGGGCAACCAGGCGCAGTTCGGCTCCGACTTCGCCGTCGTCGGCCTCGTCCATGCCTTCCTGCTGTTCGGCCTGATCGTCATGTTCGGCGTGGTCAGCGGTGGGCACTTCAACCCGGCCGTGACCCTGGCTGCCGCCGCGATCAAGCGGATCAGCCCGATCGACGCGGCCATCTACATCCTCGCCCAGCTCTCGGGCGGCGTGCTCGGCGCGCTGCTCACCAAGGGGCTGCTGCTCGACGAGGGTCGCGCCACCCACTACGGCGCCGCCCAGGTCAGCAGCCTGCTCAGCGGCAACTTCGCCGGCGCGGTGGTCGAGGCGGTCGGCACCTTCTGTCTGGTGCTGGTCATCCTCGCCGCGGTCTACTCGAAAAAGAGCTTCAAGGAGTGGGCCCCGCTGGCGATCGGCACGACCCTTGGCTTCATCGTCATGGTCGGCGGCCCGCTGACCGGAGGCTCCTTCAACCCGGCCCGCTGGTTCGGCCCGGCGTTGGTCGGCAACGACTTCGGCGGCACCTGGCCCTACCTGGTCGGCCCGATCGTCGGCTCCCTGCTCGCCGCGGCGGTCTTCAAGTTCGTGCTCGAGGCAGGTGGCCCGGCCCCGACCGAGCCCGCCAAACCCGTCAAGCCGCCGGCGCCGAAGCCCGCGCCGACGGAGCCGAAGCCCGAGTCCGCCGGCTGACAAGACCTCTGTGAAACCGCCGGGCCTTGCCGGCCCGGCGGTTGCAGTAGCTTGAGCGGCGTGCGTCGGGTCACCTTCTCGCGGAACTACACGCTCTCCCTCTCGCGCACCTGCCAGTGCTACTGCAAGTACTGCGCGTTCGCGACGCATCGGGCGCATATCCATCCGCCTGAGGAGGTCGAGCGTCGGCTGGACGAGGCGGTGCGGCGCAACTCCAAGGAGCTGCTGGTCCTCACCGGCGAGCGGCCGGAGGTCAATCCGGAGGTTGCCGCGCGGCTGGCCGAGTGGGGGCACGAGGACTTCACGTCGTACGTGGTCTGGGCCTGCGAGCGGGCGCTGGAGCGGGGCATCCTGCCGCACACGAACATCGGCGTGCTCGATCGCGACGATCTGGCTCGGCTGCGCGAGGTGACTGCCTCTCAGGGGCTGATGCTGGAGTCGGTCTCGGAGCGTCTGATGGAGACGGTCCACGCCGGCTCGCCGACCAAGCACCCGGCACGCCGCTTGGCCACCATCGAGGCGGCCGGCGAGCTGAAGATCCCGTTCACGAGCGGGATCTTGATCGGGCTCGGGGAGACCGAGGAGGAGCGGGTCGCCTCGCTTGAGGCGTTGGCCGAACTCCATAAGCGCCACGGCCACCTACAGGAGATCATTCTCCAGAACTTCGTGCCCCATCCTCGGTATTACGGGCGGGAGGTTGCCGAGATCGCAGACGAGGCGGCTCAGGCCAGGTGGGGGGGCGACATGACCTCCTCCGGCGGAGACCGTACGCCCCGCACGGATGCAGGGGCCGGGCCGCAGTTGCTCCCAAAGTCTCCGGCGGAGGAGGTCATGTCGCCCATGCCCGATTGGGCTTCTCAGGTCTCCATCGACGACATCGAGCGCTTGATTTCCGAGTGTCGCCGCCTCATGCCCGATGTTGGGATTCAGGTTCCACCAAATCTGTCGGACTGGTGGGCGGAGCTCGTGGAGGCTGGGGCTACCGATCTGGGCGGTCTCTCTGCCAACGGGGACCACATTTCTCCGGAGCATGCGTTCCCAAGTCCTCATGAGGTTCGAAAGGGACTTGCGCCCAAGGGTTATGCCCTCACTGAGAGGCTGTGCGTCTACCCGCAGTACATGGATCCCGAGTGGATGGAGCAGGGGGTTCTGGACGTGGTCAAGCTCAAGTACTGGAGCTTCATTCCGCGGAGGGGGTCCGGGCGTCGGCTTGAGGAGTCGCTGGAGGCTGGGCTGGCTGAGCGGGCGATTGCCAAGGGCCGTGATGGGAAGGAGCTGAGCGAAGACGAGCTGACTGCTCTGTTTGCGGAGACGCGGCCCGAGGTGGTTGAGGAGATGCGGGTTGCTGCTGATGAGTTGAGGGCGGAGTTGGCGGGAGACCGGGTGACCTTTGTTGTGAACCGGAACATCAACTTCACGAACATCTGCGTGGTCGGCTGTGCGTTTTGCGGCTTTGGGCAGGGGCGCCGGTCGCCTGATGCTTATGAGGTTTCGGAGGAGGACTTTGCGAAGCGGATCGTGGATGCGGTCGAGTTCGGGGCTACGGAGATCTGCATGCAGGGGGGGATCCATCCGGATTTGACGCTCGAGGAGTATGGGAAGTGGTTGCGGCTGGCCAAGGAGGTGGCGCCTCGGCTTCACCTGCACGCGTACTCGCCGATGGAGGTCCACTACATGTGCGAGCGGTCGGGGAAGGGGCCGGATGAGGTCTTCGAGTACCTGATCGAGTGCGGGTTGGGGTCGACGCCGGGGACCGCGGCGGAGGTGCTCGACGACGGTGTGCGGCAGCGGATCTCGCCGAACAAGCTGCCGGTCGAACGCTGGGTCGAGATCGTCGAGGCCTCCCATCGCGCCGGGTTGCGATCGACCTCGACCGTGATGTTCGGCCACATCGAGGAGCCGCGCGAGCTGGCCCGCCACATGCGGGTCGTCCGGGCGTTGCAGGAGCGGACGGGGGGCATCACCGAGTTCGTCCCGCTCAGCTTCATCCCCTTCAACACGATGCTCGGGCGCACCCACGGGATCGAGGAGATCTCCGCCGAGGAGAACCTCAAGCACACCGCCGCCTTTCGCCTGGCGCTGGGCAAGACGATCCCCAACCTGCAGGCGAGCTGGGTGAAGATGGGGCTTGACGCCGCCACCGAGGCCCTGCGCTGGGGAGTCAACGACCTCGGCGGCACGCTGATGGAGGAGAACATCTCGCGGATGGCGGGCTCTCAGCATGGCGTGAGGCTGGAGCCCGCACAGCTGATCGAGGCCGCTCGGGCGGGCGGGCGGATTCCCGCCCAGCGCACCACCCTCTACGAGATCGTCGAGACCTACGACGCGGAGCCCGTCGCCGCGGTCTCGGGTTCGACCGCCTAGCGGAAGAGGTCCTCGGCGAAGGGGCGGCGGAGGGCTGCGGCGCCTGGGCCGTCGGTTTCGCTGACGAAGCGGTATAGGCCGCGGACGATTATGGCTGGAGTGCCGCTTGTCTTGTCGCGCACCAGGTCCGCGGCGGCGGCCGCCTCGTCGGCGACGGCGATCAGCGTCGCCTTCAGCTCGCGCCCGCTTGTGTCGTGGCGGCCACGCCAGTCGTCGAGCGGGGCGATGCCGGCGCAGCCGATCGCCACCTCAGCCTGGCCGAGGCGCCAGGCGCGGCCGAAGCTGTCGGAGACGATGACGGCGACCGTCGCTCCCCCCGCGGCGCGGATCTCGCTGCGGATTCGCCGGGCCGAGGCGTCGGGATCCTCCGGCAGCAGGCACACGGTGTCGGCCTCTGGCAGGTTGGAGCTGTCGATGCCGGCGTTGGCGCAGACGAATCCGTGGCGCGTCTCGACGATCAGCACGCCGCGCTCGGCGCGGAGCACCTCGCTGCTCTCTTCGAGGATCAGCTCGACCAGGGCCGGCTCCTTGCCGAGCACCGCAGCGAGGCGGCGCGCTTCGCCGCCGGGGAGAACCGAGGAGAGGCGGCGAACGCGACCCTCCGCCTTGGAGACGACCTTCTGGGAGACGACGACGACGTCGCCGTCTTCGAGTTCGGCGCCCGCCGCGATCAACTCGCCGATCGCCATCCCCTCCGACACCTCCGGCAAGCCGGGGATCGGGATCACGCGAATCTCGCTCATACGCCCAACGCCTTCGCGGTGCGCTTGGCGCGACCAGGGTGCGCCTCCAGCTCCCGCGTGAGGGCGATGACGTCGGCGGGGGTGTCGAGGTCGAGCCCGAGAGAGGCCAGCTCCTCGACGCCGTAAGGGATGCCTGCCTCGCGGGCGGCGGCGACGTGACGGGCGCAGCTCCCCTCGCCGAAGGCGGGCCGGATCGCCCCGGGCGGCGCCAATACCAGCGCGTTCGTCCCGGCGCCGTGGCGATCGGGAACGACCGCCACGTAGCGCTCGGGGACCCCGGTCAGCAGGCGGTCCAGCTCACGCGGGTCGAGCAGCGGGCAGTCGATGGGCAGGAGCACGACGCAGCCCACACCCCGGGCCTCGGCCGCGGCGATCCCGGCCAGCGCCGCCTCGGAGTGGCCCTCGTCGGCGAAGTCGGACAGGACCTCCACCCCCGCCGCACCTGCCAGCTCGGTTGCACGCGGCTCCGTGGTCACCACGATAGTCCGCTCGATCGTGCGCGCCGCGCCGATCGCCTCCAGCACGTCCTCCAGCATCGCCGCGGCCAGCGCCGCCCGGCGTTCGTCGTCGATCCCCACGGAAAACCCGCCGAGACGGCTCTTAGCTTCGGCGAAGCGCTTGACGGGGAGGATCGCGGTGGCTTTCAAGCCTCGACGAGGCTAGCGGCGTAGTCCAGCACTGTGCGAGCCACCCGGGTCCGCCCGCCGACTCCCTCCATCAGGGTTGGCGCGGGCAGGGTTGGCACCTCCGTGGGCGGGGGGTCGGGATCGTCCTCATCGACGACCATCGCGTCGATCAGCCCGGCGTAGAGGGAGGCAACCCCAGCTGCAGTCGAGGGGCGGCCGAGGGCCTGCATGAAGCGCTCCGTCGGGCCCTTCACCACCACCCCGGCGACGAACGGGCTGACCGCGACGACAGGCGCTGGGGAGTCCGCGATCGCCTGGCGCATGCCGGGCACCGCGAGGATCGGGCCGATGCTGATCACCGGGTTGGAGGGGCCGATCACGATCGCCTCGGCCCCGCGCAGCGCGGCGAGGACCTCCGGGGTCGGCTCGGCAGTCTCGATCCCGTCCAGCTCGACGCCGTGCACCTCCGGCTCGCCGCGATCGACGATCAGGTACTCCTGCAGCCCTCGACGGCCCGCCTCGGTGATGACATGGGTGCGGACCGGAGCGTCGGCCATCGGCAGCACTCGCGCCTCGACCCCGAGCGCCCTGGCTATCTGCGCCTGCGCTTCGGTCGCACGCCCGCCCTCGTCGAGGAACTGGCGCCGGTAGAGGCAGGCGGCGAGATCGCGGTCGGAGAGCCCGAACCAGTCGGGGGCGCCGAGCCGGGTCAGCCGCTCGAAGACGGTGAAGCCGTCGTCCCGCAGCCCCCAGCCGCGCTCCTCGTCGATTTCCCCGGAGAGCCAGTAGGTGACGAGGTCGGGGTCGGGGGAGACGTGGACGCCGAGCGCCTCGACGTCGTCGCCGGTGTTGGCGATTACGGTCAGGTCGGAGCCGATCTCCTCCTGCATCCCGGCGCCGAGCTTGGCGCCGCCGGTGCCGCCGGCGAGCAGCGCGACCCGCACGCCTACGCCCAGTGGTCGGTGTCGGGAAGGCCGGTGAGCCGGATCCCGGCGTGGGCCTTGTAGCGGCCGTTGACCGAGATCAGCATCGGGGTCAGCTGCTCGACGATTCGCGCCATCTCCAGCGGGCCGGCGTTGACGGCGCGCAAGCCCGGGATCAGCTCGATCAGCCGCGCCACCCGCGCCTTGTCTGCCTTGCGATCGCCGCAGACGAGCACGTCCTCATCCAGCTCCGCGTCGGGGTCGGCGAGCGTGGGCGCCCCGACCGTGTGCAGCGCGGAGACCACGGTCACTCCCTCGGGAACCATCTCCTGCGCCTGCTGGGCGGCGGAGCCCTGCCAGACGCCGAGCGAGCGCGTCGCCTTGCCGCTGACCGCGGCGGCGAGGGGGACGGTGCAGTCGACCAGGATCTGCCTGGGCCGCAGCGCCTCGCGCAGGTTGTTGAGGTTCTCCGACTGGGCGCGGAAGGGGACGGTGAGGAAGACGATGTCGGCTCGCTGCGCCGCGTCCTCGTTGAGGAGCCCCTCGACCTGTGCCCCCGGGACGGCCTCGCGGATCTTCGCCGCGGCCTCCTCGGCGCGCTCGGCCGAACGCGATCCGAGCACGATCGGCGCCCCGGCCTGGGCCCAGCGCCTGGCCAGGCCGGCGCCGAGAGCGCCGGTGCCGCCGACGATCGGTATCTGGTCGACGTCCGTCCCCGTCAACGGTTCACGCTCCGCTCCCTCACGAAGAGACAGATATAGACGTTCGGTCGCTCCGCGTTCACAGCGCGCCAGTCTATGCTCACCGACTTATGAGGCTGGAGGGACGAAAGGCGCTGGTGACGGGCGGCGCCAGCGGCATCGGCGCCGCGACCGCCGCGCGCCTCGCCGCCGAGGGCGCCGAGGTCTGGGTCGGCGACATCGACGTCGACGGTGCAGGCCAGGTCGCCGGTGAGATCGGCGGGCACGCGATCGTGCTCGACGTGACCGACCTCGAGTCCGCCCGGGCCGCGGTCGAGGCGGCGGGCACGCTGGACATCCTCGTCAACAACGCCGGCACCGACGAGTTCGGCTTCTTCACCCACACGACCCCCGAGCAGTGGCAGCGGGTGCTGGCGATCAACCTCGGCGGCGTCCTCAACTGCACCCACGCGGCGCTGCCCGGCATGCAGCAGGCGGGCTACGGGCGGATCGTCAGCATCTCCTCGGAGGCCGGCCGGGTCGGCTCCAAGGGCTCCGCTGTCTACTCGGCCGCCAAGGGCGGCATCGTCGCCTTCATGAAGGCGATCGCCCGGGAGGACGCGCGCTATGGGATAACCGCCAACTCGATCGCCCCCGGCCCGATCGAGACGCCGCTGTTGATGGGCGCCAAGGAGTTCGGCGAGATCGGTGAGAAGGTGATCGAGACGATGAAGGGGGCGACCCAGATGGGCCGGCTCGGCCAGCCCGAGGAGGTCGCCGCCGCGGTCGCCTTCCTCGCCTCCGACGACGCCACCTACGTGACGGGGGAGACGCTCGGCGTCAGCGGCGGCCTGGGGATGGTCTGAGCGCATGGCCGCGCTGCCGCAGCGGGTGCGGGTCCGCGAGGTCGGCCCTCGCGACGGCTTCCAGAACGAGCCGGAGACGATCGCCACCGCGGAGAAGGTGAGGCTGATCGACATGCTCTCGGGGAGCGGGCTGGAGCGGATCGAGGTGAGCTCCTTCGTCCGCCCCGACGTGGTTCCGCAGCTCGCCGACGCCGAGCAGGTGCTCGCCGCCGTGCGGCGCCGCGAGGGCGTCGCCTTCTCGGTGCTCGTCCCCAACGAGCGCGGGCTGGAGCGGGCGCTGGAGATGCGCGAGCGCTTCGACGAGGTCAGCGTCTTCCTCTCCGCTTCGGAGACTCACAACCGCCGCAACGTCAGCCGCTCGGTCGAGGAGTCGCTGAGCGGGCTGGAGCGGACCCTCGCCATCGCCCGTGAGGCCGGACTGCGCTGCGAGGGGGTGATCTCGACCTCCTTCGGCTGCCCCTACGAGGGCTACGTCGCGCCGGAGCGCGTCTTCGAGGTCGCCGAGCGGCTCGCCGCCGCCGGCTGCGCCGAGGTCGCCTTCGGAGACACCACCGGGATGGCGAATCCGCGCCAGGTGCGCGAGTTCTTCGCCGCCGCCCGCGTGCGCCTCGGCGAGGTCGAGCTGACAGCCCACTTCCACAACACCCGCGGCCAGGGCCTCGCCAACGTGCTCGCCGCCCTCGAGGAGGGGGTCGAGTCCTTCGAGGCGAGCTTCGGCGAGCTGGGCGGTTGCCCGGTGCCGCCCGGCTCGACCGGCAACGTCGCCACCGAGGACGTCGTCTCGATGCTGCACGAGATGGGGATCGAGACGGGAGTCGACCTGCCGCGCCTGATCGAGGCCGCGCGCGCCGCGCAGGGCGTCCTCGGCCGCCCGCTCGGCTCCCACGTGCTGCGCGCGGGGCCGGTCGACTGGCGCCGGGGCGAGTAGGCTCGGCGATGCGATGAAGAGCGACGCCTTCAAGCAGGCCGCCGAGTCGAAGGACTTCTCGAAGCTCGAGGAGCTGTTCTCTCCCGACGTCGTCTTCCGCAGCCCCGCCGTGTTCAAGCCCTACGCCGGGCTCGACGCCCTCAGGGTGCTGCTCGGCGCGGTGGCGGAGGTCTTCGAGGACTTCCGCTATCTCGACCAGGTGGAGACCGGGGACACCGCGGTCCTCGTCTTCGAAGCGAGGGTCGGCGAGCGGCGGTTGAATGGGGTCGACGTGCTGCGCTTCGGCGGCGACGGCCTGGTCGCCGAGATGATGGTGATGATCCGCCCGCTCAGCGGCCTCAACGCGCTGGTCGAGGAGATGGGCCGGCGGCTCGGCGCCACCGCGGCCTAGGGCCTAGGCTCACCCTCGCCGTGGCCGATATCCGACCCGCCCTCGACGCCGCCCTTGCCGGCGGCCCGCAGCGCCACCACGAGAAGACCGCCGAGCAGGGCAAGCTGCCGGTCCGCGAGCGGGTGGAGCGGCTGGTCGACGCGGGCTCCTTCGTCGAGGAGGGCCTGCTGGCGAACTGGGAGAAGGACGGGCTGGGCGCCGACGGCGTCGTCACCGGGTTGGCGACGATCGACGGGCGCCGCGTCGCCCTGATGGCCAACGACCCAACCGTGAAGGCGGGCTCCTGGGGCCCGAAGACGGTGGAGAAGATCCTCCGAGTCCAGGAGCGGGCGCTGAAGCTCCAGGTCCCGATCCTCTATCTGGTCGACTCCGCCGGGGCGCGGATCACCGACCAGGTGCAGATGTTCCCGGGGCGCCGCGGCGCCGGCCGTATCTTCCACAACGAGGTCCGCCTCTCCGGCCAGGTGCCCCAGGTCTGCCTCCTGTTCGGGCCGAGCGCCGCCGGTGGCGCCTACATCCCGGCCTTCTGCGACGTGGTGGTCATGCGCGAGGGCAACGCCTCGATGTACCTGGGGTCGCCGCGGATGGCCGAGATGGTGATCGGCGAGAAGGTGACGCTGGAGGAGATGGGCGGGGCGAAGATGCACACCGGCGTCTCCGGCTGCGGCCACTTCCTGGTCAAGACCGACGAGGAGGCGATCGACCTGGCGAAGCGCTACCTCTCCTTCATGCCGGGCAACTGGCGCAAGGAGCCGCCGGCGGCGCCGGCTGTGACACCCAGCTCGGAGGCGCCGATCGCCGGCATCGTCCCCGCCGACGAGAACCAGCCCTTCGACATGCGCGAGGTGCTCGACTCGCTGCTCGACGCCGGCTCCTTCCTCGAGGTCCACAAGCGCTGGGCGAAGGAGCTGATCGTCGGCTACGCGCGCCTCGACGGCCGTGCCGTCGGCATCGTCGCCAACCAACCGCGCCAGAAGGGCGGCGTCCTCTTCGTCGACTCCGCCGACAAGGCATCCCGCTTCATCCAGACCTGCAACGCCTTCAACGTCCCCCTTCTCTTCCTCGCCGACGTGCCCGGCTTCATGATCGGCGCCGCGGTCGAGCGCCAGGGGATCATCCGCCACGGGGCGAAGATGATCAGCGCCGTCTCCGAGGCGACCGTGCCGAAGATCTCGGTGATCGTCCGCAAGGCCTACGGCGCCGGCCTCTACGCGATGGCCGGCCCGGCCTTCGAACCCGACTGCTGCATCGCGCTGCCGAGCGCCTCGATCGCCGTGATGGGCCCGCGGGCGGCGGTCAACGCCGTCTTCTACAACCAGATCCAGGCGATCGAGGACGAGGCCGAGCGCGAGGCGTTTGTCGCCGCGAAGCGCGAGGAATACGCCAAGGACATCGACATCCTCCACCTCGCCTCCGAGCTCGTCGTCGACGCGGTGATCGAGCCCGAGGACCTGCGCGCCGAGCTGATCCGCCGCTTCGCCTTCGCCGCCGGCAAGGACCGTTCCTTCGCCGAGCGCCGCAACCCCGTCACGCCCGCCTGAGCCGGGCGACTCAGGCGTCGAGGGTCGCCGCCATCTCGGTGAAGTAGTCGAGCGCCGCCGGGTTGGCGAGCGAGTCGCGGCTGGCCGCCTGCTCGGCGGGCGTCCCCATCAGGATCCGCTTCACCGGCACCTCCAGAACCTTGCCGCTCAGCGTGCGCGGCACCTCGGCGATCTCGAAGACCTCGTCGGGGACGTGACGGGGAGAGCACTGCTCGCGGACGCAGCGGGCGATCTCCCCGCGCAGGCCGTCGTCCAGCTCGGCGCCCTCGCGCAGGACGACGAAGAGCGGCATCCAGCCCTCGGTGCCGGGGCGGGGGACGTCGACGACGAGGGCGTCGACGATGTCGTCGAGGCTGAGCACGGCGCGGTAGATCTCGCTCGTCCCCATGCGGATGCCGGAGCGGTTGACGGTCGAGTCGGAGCGGCCGTAGATGACCGCGGTGCCGCGCGAGG
>DATMRN010000088.1:0-7338 GCA_035566275.1 Solirubrobacterales bacterium
GAGGAAGTGCCCGTCGCCGCGCTCGAGCAGGTGGGGGAGGGTGGCGCGGATCGTCAGCGCCGCGCCGTAGACGTTGGTGAGGACCATCGAGCGCCAGTGCTCGACCGACTCCTCGAGGAAGCCGCGAGTGGCGCCGAAGCCGGCGTTGGCGAAGACGGCGTCGATCCGGCCGAGGCCCTCGATCGCGGTCGCCGCCATCGCCTCGACCTGATCCCACTCGGTCACGTCGCAGCGGACCGCCAGCGCCCGCTCCTCGCCGCCCAGCTCCTCGACCAGCTCCTGCAGCGGCTCCAGCCGCCGCGCCGCCAGCGCCAGCCGGTGGGTCCCGGCGGCCGCGCGCGCCGTGGCCGCGCCTATCCCGCTGCTGGCCCCCGTGATCAGCAGTACTGGATCGTTCGGGTCGCTTCCCGCCATCGGGGCCGATTCTGGCAGATCGACGGCGCCGGTCCGCAAGGCCAAGCCTTGCGATAATCACCGGCTCGTGGATCCTCAGCGCAAGAGGAAGATCCGGCTGGTGGTCGCACTCGGCGCCGCGGTGCTGCTCGCCTCGGCGCTCGTCTACACGTCGTTCACCGCCTCGACCGAAGCGAAGGAGCCCTCGCAGCTGCTGGGCGCCGCGCCCGGCACCAGCTACGACATGACCGGCACGGTGGTGCGCGGCTCGGTCCACCGCAACGGCGACAGCCTGCGCTTCCGCGTCGCCGACCGCGAAGGCGAAGGGCGGAGCATCCCCGTCACCTACAGCGGCACCATCCCCGACCCCTTCCGCGGCGGCCGCGAGATCGTCCTCACCGGTCAGGTCTCTCAGGGCACCTTCGTCGGGCAGCCCAACACCCTGGTCACCAAGTGCCCGTCGAAGTTCACGACCAAGAATGGCTAGCCTCGGCAGCGCCGCCCTGGTGCTGGCCTTCCTCGCCGCGGTCTTCGCGGCGCTCGCGGCGCTGATCGGGCGGCACGGCAACCGCCGCTGGATCGACGTCTCGCGCCGCACCGTCTACGCCTTCTGCGCGCTGATCACCGCCTGCGTGGCGATCATCGAGATCGCCTTCGCGGGCAACGACTTCTCCTTCAATATCGTCCAGCAGCACTCCTCGATCGAGACGCCGACCTTCTACAAGTTGGCGGCGATGTGGTCGAGCCAGGAAGGCTCGCTGCTGCTCTGGGCCTGGGTGCTCTCGATCGCCTCCAGCGCCGCACTCTACGCGACCCGCGACAAGCTGCGCGAGCTGGTCCCCTACGCGACCGCGGTGATGATGGGCGTCGCCGCCTTCTTCACCGGGTTGATGCTGTTCGCCCCAAACGTCAACCCCTTCGCGACGCTCGGCCCCGCGCCGGCCGACGGGATCGGGCTCAACCCGCTGCTCCAGCACCCGAGCATGATGATCCACCCGCCGATGCTCTACTCGGGGTACGTCGCCTTCACGATCCCCTTCGCCTTCGCGATCGGCGCCCTCGTCACCCGCAAGCTCGACGCCGAATGGATCCGCGCCACCCGCCGCTTCGCGCTGATCGCCTGGGCCTTCCTCGGCTTCGGCCTCCTGCTCGGCGCCCGCTGGTCCTACACCGAGCTCGGCTGGGGCGGCTACTGGGCCTGGGACCCGGTCGAGAACGCGGCGCTGATGCCGTGGCTGCTGGGCACCGCCTTCCTGCACTCGATCATGGTCCAGGAGAAGCGCGGGATGCTGAAAGTCTGGAACGCCTCGCTGATCGTCGGTACCTTCTCGATGGCGCTGCTGGGGACGTTCCTGGTCCGCTCCGGCGTCCTGCAGTCGATCCACGCCTTCGGCGACAACACCGTCGGCCCCTACCTGCTCGGCCTGATCGCGGTGGTGATGATCGGCTCGGCGGCGCTGATCGTCTCGCGGCTGGACGACCTGCGCTCCGAGAAGCGGATCGACTCCCTCGCCTCGCGCGAGTCGGTCTTCCTGGTCAACAACCTGCTGCTGGTCGCGCTCACCGCGGTGATCTTCTGGGGCACCTTCTTCCCGTTGATCTCGGAGCTGTTCACCGGCAACAAGGCCTCGCTGGCGGCACCCTGGTTCGACCGCTACACGACGCCGCTGGCGATCCTCTTGGTCCTCTTCACGGGGATCGGGCCGCTGCTCGCCTGGCGCCGGTTCAGCTGGGCCTCGGCAAAGCGGGTCTTCGTCAGGCCGGCGATCGTCGCCGCCGCGGTCGGGGTCGTGCTCCTGCTCGTCACCGACGCGGCCCACAAGCCCTGGGCCTTCGCGCTGTTCGTCTTCGCGGCGTTCGCCCTCTCGGGGCTGGCGCAGGAGTTCTGGCAGGGGGCGGCGGCGCGCCGCTCCATCTCGGGCGGCTCCTTCCCCGCCGCGCTGCTCGCCGTCATCTCCCGCAACCGGCGCCGCTACGGCGGCTACGTCGTCCACATCGGGATCGCCGTGCTGCTGATCGGGATCGCCGCGTCGTCGAGCTTCCAGACCAACCGCCAGGTGACGCTGCGACCGGGCGAGAGCACCGTGGTCGACGGGCGGAAGGTCACCTACGTGCGACCGACCGAGTCGGTCAACAGCGAGGCGGTCACGCTTGGCGCCGAACTCGAAGTGGAAAAGGACGGCTCCGAGTTCGCGCTCTTCCCGACCCGGCGCTACTTTCGCCCTACCGGCGTCACGACCAGCACGATCGGCAGCTACTTCCAAGGGGAAGCGGACAGCAGGATCGGCCTGAAGGCGGGTCTGCGCAGCGACTTCTGGACCGCGGTGGAACCGGACATCAGCGCCGTGCAGCGTCGAGTTCGGGCGGCTGAGCAGGGCTTCAAGGCCTGCGTCGGCGGCACGCCCGGCACGCCGCCCCAGTGCCTGGCGCTGGCGGCGATGATGCGCCGCGCCGCCGCCGAGCCGCGGCTGCGCCCGGCGGCGCTCGCCCAGATCGACGCCCTCGAGGCGGCGACCACCAAGCGCATCGCCCACAGCTACCTCAACGACAACGCGCCGGCGACCTTCAAGATGATCGTCAACCCGCTGGTCAGCTGGATGTGGATCGGTGGGCTGATCGCCCTGGCCGGCGCCCTGGTCGCGCTCTGGCCCTCCCGCCGTAAGGCGCTGCGCGGCGCCGTCGCCGAGACCGAAGCAGACGCGCTCAAGGAGGCCAAGTACCGCGAGATCCGCGACGCCGAGCTGGACCACGCCGCCGGCAAGCTCTCCGACGAGGACTACGCGCTGCTCGACGCCGAGCTGCGCACCGAGGCGGTCGAGATCCTCGACCGGCTGGACGAGAAGCGCGAAAAAGTTCCCCAGGGCTAGACTTCCCCGTCCATGTACACGATCCTCGGCGTCCTCCAGGTGATCATCTCCGTCGTGCTGATCTTCCTGATCCTCCTGCACTCGGGCAAAGACGCGGGGCTCTCCGGCGCCTTCGGGATCGGCGGCGGGGGCAGCTCCTTCGGCGGCGGCTCGATGGTCGAGCGCAACCTAGACCGCGCCACCGTCTTCTTCGCCGTCCTCTTCGCGCTCAACACCTTCGTCCTGCTGAAGATCTGAGCGCCGGCCCGCGGTCGCTGTACTGGTGACAAAACTTCGATGCGTGTTGCATCGGCTTACAAAGTCGGCTACTTTGTAAACCATGGAGGCCACCGCTCATCGCCATCCCGAGCCCGATGTCGACCTCAACCCCGCCACCTGGCGCGACCCGAAGCGCTACGCCTGGTTGCTGGGGCTGATCGTTCCGCTGACGCCGTTCCTCGCCTGGGCCGAGGTGCAGGCGACCGGGTGGAGCTTCCTCTGGTTCTTCGGCCCACTGCTCGTCTTCGTCGCCTTCCCGCTGCTCGACGTCGTGATCGGTATGGATTCCCGCAATCCCCCCGACAGCGTCCTCAAATGGCTCGAGCGGGATCGCTACTACCGCTGGTGCACCTACGCCTTCATCCCGATCCAGTACGCCGGCCTCGCCTTCGCCTGCTGGCTTTGGTCGAGCGGCGACCTCTCGACCTTCGACAGCGTCGGCCTGGCGCTGACCATGGGGGTCGTGGGCGGCATCGCGATCAACACCGCCCACGAGCTCGGCCACAAGCGGGCGAGCCTGGAGCGCTGGCTCAGCCGTGTCGCCCTTGCCCAGAGCGGCTACGGCCACTTCTTCATCGAGCACAACCGCGGTCACCACGTCCGCGTCGCCACCCCCGAGGACCCGGCCAGCTCGCGGCTGGGGGAGAGCTTCTGGGCCTTCCTGCCGCGGACCGTGCTCGGCAGCCTGCGCTCGAGCTGGGAGCTGGAGGGCATCCGCCTCGACCGCATGGGCAAATCGCACTGGACCCTGCGCAACGACGTGCTCGGCGCCTGGGCGATGACCGTCGTCCTCTTCGCCGTCCTCACCGCCGTCTTCGGCCTCGTCGTCCTGCCCTACCTGCTGGTCCAGGCCGTCGTCGGCTTCTCCCTGCTGGAGGTCGTCAATTACCTCGAGCACTACGGCCTGCGGCGGCAAAAGCGCGAGGACGGCCGTTATGAGCGCTGCCTGCCGGAGCACAGCTGGAACAGCAACAACGTCGCCTCCAACGTTCTCCTCTACCACCTGCAGCGCCATAGCGACCACCACGCCAACCCGACCCGCCGCTACCAGTCGCTGCGCCACGTCGACGAGGCGCCGCAGCTTCCCACCGGCTACGCCGGGATGATCGTGCTCGCCTGGTTCCCACCGCTGTGGCGCCAGGTGATGGACCCCCGCCTGCTCGATCACTACGGCGGCGACGTCGGTCGCGCCAACATCCAGCCGCGGGCGCGCCGCCGAGTAATTGCCCGCTACGGGGCGGCGTCGTGAGCGCGCCAATCGTCACGGTGGCAGCCGGTCATTCGAGTCCGTGGCGATTGGCGCGCTCACGGGTGGTTCTATGAGTCGCTGGCGCTGCCCGGGTTGCGGGTACGTCTACGACGAGGAGGCAGGTCACCCTCGCGAGGGTTTCCCGGCGGGGACGCCGTGGAGCGAGGTCCCCGACGACTGGGCCTGCCCGGACTGCGGTGTGCGCGACAAGGTCGACTTCGAGCCCGAGAGCCCTGACGGTTGACCGCGTTCGCTGCGACGATTGGGACGATGCCGAGCGCCCGGACCCCCTATCCGCAGGCGGCTCGCGAGCTGCTGCGCGAGACGCTCTTCGGTGCCGCCCGCGACCAGCTTCAGCAGCGCCCCTGGGCGGAGATAACGATGGCTGAAGTCGCCGCCGCCGCCGGCGTCAGCCGCCAGACCCTCTACAAGGAGTTCGGCAGCCGCGACGAGTTCGGCCAGGCCTTCGTCATCCACGAGGGCGAGCGCTTCCTCGACGCCGTCGAGGCCGCCATTCATGAGCACCTCGACGACCCCCGCGCCGCCGTCGGCGCCGCCCTTGAGCTATTCCTCCGCACGGCGGGCGAGGATCCCCTCGTCCGCATCCTCCTCAGCGACGACGGCACCGGCGGCATGCTTCCCTTCGTCACCACCCAGGGCATGCCCGTGCTCCAGTGGGCCACCGCCCGCCTCACCGCCACCATCCAAGAGGGCTGGCCCCAGGCCCCCGAGGCCGACACCCACCTCCTGGCCGAGTCCCTGGTCCGCCTGGCGATCAGCTACGTAACAGCCCCCAGCGCCCCACCGGGGCAAACCGCCTCTGCCGCCGGCAAGCTACTCGGCCCATACATAGACCACGCGCTGGGAGAGACCGGCGGGGAGTCTCCCTGATCCTCCGGTTCTCGGAGCAAAGATAGAGAAGGTCTGTTAGGGTGCCCTAACTCAACCCTTCCTTTGGAGCAGGCACCTTTGTCGTTCGCCCAAACCGCAGCTCTCGGAGCCCTGGCGGGCTTCACCATCTACCTCGGCCTCCCCTTCGGCCGCCTGCAATTGCTGGGCGACCGCGCCCGCGTGGCGCTGGCCATGTTCGCCGTCGGGGTACTTGCCTTCATCTTCGTCGACGTCATGGCGCACGCCTTCGGGATCGTCGAGGAAGCGGTACAAGGCTTCAAGCACGACACGGGCAGCCTCGGCCACGCTGTCGGCCTGGCGGCGCTCCTCGGCGGCGGCTTTGGCATCGGCCTGGCCGGCCTCGCGATGACCGAGCGGCGCTTGCGGTCGATGCGCCCGCTGCCCCCGATCGCGGGCGGCGCGGTCGACGTGCTGAGTGCCGATGAGCTTGCCCGCGAGGAAGCCGCGGCGCGGGCGAGAGCCTTGCGGACGGGCATGACGATCGCTGTCGCGATCGGCCTGCACAACTTCGCCGAGGGGCTCGCCATCGGCGTATCGGCGAGCGCGGGAGACATCAGCCTGGCCACGGTGCTGATCGTCGGCTTCGCCCTCCACAACGCCACCGAGGGGTTCGGCATCGTCGGGCCCCTCGGCGATGTGCGTCCTTCCTGGGCGTGGTTGGGATTGGTGGGGTTGATCGGGGGGGCTCCCACCTTCCTCGGCTCGATGCTCGGCTACAGCGTCACCTCCGGGCCGCTGGAGCTTGCCTTCTACGCGGTCTCCGGGGGAGCCATTCTCTACGTGGTCGGTGAGGTTTGGAACGGGATGCGGCGCTACGGCCACCGCGAGCTGGGTCTCTGGTTGCTGTCTGTCGGCTTCTTCGTCGGCGTCGTCACCGACCTGGTGGTCGCCTACGGTGGCGGCTGACGCCAAGGCCCCTACGACTTTCATCCCATTCTCATCTGACGTTAATCTCGCCTGCCATCGTCTTGGCCATGCATGTCTTGGTCGTCGAGGACGAGGTCAAGATGGCCGCCCTGATCCGTCGCGGCCTCGTTGAGCAGGGCCTCACCGCGGACGTCACCTCGACCGGCGAGGAGGCGCTGGTGATGGCGGGGTCCTCCGCGTACGACGCGATCGTGCTCGACGTCATCCTGCCCGGCATCGACGGCTTCGCCACCTGTCGCCGCCTGCGAGAGGACGGCGTGTGGGCGCCCGTCTTGATCCTGACCGCGCGGGGGGCGGTGGAGGATCGCGTTGCCGGCCTCGACGGCGGCGCCGACGATTACCTGACCAAGCCCTTCTCCTTCGCCGAGCTGCTGGCCCGCCTGCGCGCCTTGGTCCGCCGCGGCCAGAGCGAGCGTCCTTCGATTGTCGAGGTAGGCGATCTGCGCCTTGACCCGGCCACCCGGCAGGTGTGGCGGGGTGAGACCGAGATCCCTCTCTCCGCCAAGGAGTTCTCCGTTCTCGAGGTGTTCATGCGTCGCCCCGGCCATGTGCTCTCGCGCCTGCAGCTGCTCGAACAGGCGTGGGAGTACGACTACGAGCACCGCTCCAACGTGATCGAGGTCTATATCCGCTACCTGAGACAGAAGATCGACATCCCGTTCGGGGTCAGCTCGATCGAGACGATCAGGGGCGCGGGCTACCGGATGCGTAAGGACGGCGGACGCTGAAGCG
>DATMRN010000089.1:0-6161 GCA_035566275.1 Solirubrobacterales bacterium
TCGAGGTCGCCGAGGACCCGGTAGAGGTAGTTGGGCTTGATTTTCATCGTCTTGGCGATCGCCGAGGCGTTGATGCCCGGGTTTTTTTCGACCAGGCTGACCGTCTGGTCGGCACGGGTGCCGCCACGGCGGCGACGACGACGGCGGGGCGCGCTTTTTTTCGACGCGGAGGTGGAGCCGCGCGGACGACCGGGGCCGCGGCGGGCTTTGCCGCCGCCGAGGTCGGCGAGCGCCCGCTCGAGGCGCTTGCGCTCATCGTCGAGCTCGGCGAGACGCTTGGTGACCAGCGCGCGAGCCTCGTCAAGTACGTTCGTGGAGGAGGGCATCGGTTTCCTTTCAATTCAGTAAGACTGGGTTTCCACGCGCAGTGTCGCAGAGTCACAGTCACTGTGACTGTTCATTTGGTCGAAAAGACCTGTGCGGCTAGGACAATCGGGCCTAGCCAGCGATCTTCTGGGCCTGGCGCTCCGGTGAGATTCGCACCACGTTCCAGGCGAGGCCGAGCTTCTCCATGGTGGAGATGACCAGTGCCGAGGGGTCCAGCTCCCACCGTTTGAGGCCGTGGACGGCGGAGCGGGGGAAGGCGTGGTGGTTGTGGTGCCAGGACTCCCCGAGCGAGGGGAGGGAGAGCCAGAAGACGTTGGTCGAGCGGTCCTCGGTCTCGAAGCGGCGGCTGCCGAGGAAATGGCAGACGGAGTTGACGCTCCAGGTGATGTGGTGGACGAAGAAGATCCGTACCAGCCCACCCCACAGCAGGCCGGTTGCCGCGCCCGCGAGCGTGCCGCTGACCAGGTATCCGGCCAGCGCCGGGATCGCCAGGCTGGCGAGGACGAGCGGCACGAAGCGGCGGCCGATCGTCCGCATCCCGCGGTCCTCGTAGAGGTCGGGCGCGTAGCGCTTCCAGTCGGCGCGCCCCTGTGTGGACATCAGCCAGCCGGAGTGCGCATGCCACAGTCCCGCCAGCACCCCGCGCACCCCGTCCGCGTGGCCGACGTGTGGGCTGTGCGGGTCGCCCTCTTCGTCGGTGTGGGCGTGATGCTTGCGGTGGTCGGCGACCCAGGAGATGACCGGTCCCTGCACGGCCATCGAGCCGAGCACGGCGAAGAAATACTCGGCCGGCTTCGAGGTCTGGAAGGAGCGGTGGGTGAGGAGCCGGTGGAACCCCACGGTGATGCCGATCGCCGTCAGCAGGTACATCGCCGCCGCGATCGCCAGGTCGGCGGGACTGACGAAGCTGTTCCAGAGCAGCGCGATCGCCGCGATCGTGGCGGCGAAGGGAACGACGACAGCGCCCAGGTTGGCGCTCTTCTCGATTCTGGTCATCTCACCCATGGCTACAAGTTAGGTGTGTCAATCCAATATGAATTAGTCTTGAAGCCAACTTCTCCTCCAATTTCTTATCAAGTAAATGACAAATATCGACGCCGAGCCCTGGCGCGGCCTCCCGGCCGCCGCCGCCGACCTGATCGAGCCCGAGCTGACCGCGGTGACCGAGGAGATCCTCGCCACGATCGCCCGCGAGGTGCCGGAGTACGCGCGGCCGCTGGAGGGGAGCTTCGGCCGCGGCATCCAGACCGGCGTCGCCGAGGCGCTGCGCCAGTTCGTCGCCCTGGTTCGCGATCCCGACGCCGGCCGCGGGCCGGGCCGCGAGGTCTATCTCGGCCTCGGCCGCGGCGAGCTGCGGCAGGGCCGGACGCTCGACTCCCTCCAGGCCGCCTACCGGGTGGGGGCGCGGGTGGCGTGGCGGCGGATCGCGGCCGCCGGCCGCCGGGCCCGGCTCGACCCCGAGGTCCTGAGCCTGCTCGCCGAGGCGATCTTCGCCTACATAGACGAGCTCTCCGCCGACTCCGTCGAGGGATACGCCGAGGCGCAGGCCGAGGTCGAGGACTCGCGCCGCCGCCGCCGCCGCGAGCTGGCGGCGCTGCTGGTGCGCGAGCCGCCGGCCGCCGAGGCCGACCTGCGCGCGGCGGGTCAGGCCGCGGGCTGGCCCCTGCCGCGCACCGTCGCGGCGCTCGCCTGCCCGGAGGCCGACCTGACCGCCCTCGCTCGCCGCCTCCCGGCCGATTCGCTGTTCGGGCCACTCGACGAAACGGGTTGCGTCCTGGTTCCCGACCCGGAGGGCCCGGGCCGCGCCAAGAGCCTCGAGCGCGCGGCGGCCGGCCTTCGGCTGGCGCTCGGCCCAACCGGCGAGCCTTCCCAGCTGGCGGTTTCCTGGTCGCTGGCTCGTGACTTGCTGCGGGCCGCAGAGGCCGGGGCCCTGCAGGCCGAGGGGCTGGTCCGGGTCGACGAGCACCTCGGCGACCTGCTCCTGTTCGAGAGCGGCGCCCTGGTCGAGAGGATCGCGGCTCGCCGGCTCGCCCCGCTCGCCCCCCTCACCGAGAAGGCGCGGAGCCGGATGCGGGAGACGGCCCTCGCCTACGTCCGCCACCGGGGCAACGCCGTCGCGATGGCCGCGGCCCTGCACGTCCACCCACAGACCGCCCGCTACCGGACGGCGCGCCTGCGCGAGTTGCTGGGCGAGCAGCTCGACGATCCAGACGCCCGCTTCGAGCTGGAGGCGGCGCTTCGCCACCTGGAAGCCCGCGAAAGCTAGCGGCCCCGCTGGCGCGGCAGCGTGCGGAAGACGACGTCCCAGAGGGGCGAGGAGACGCCGAAGCCGTAGCGGTGGTCCTGAAAGTGGTGGCGCATGTGCTGCTCGCGCAACCGCTTGCCGAGCTCGGACTTCGGCACGAAGTGATGGACGTAGTAGTGCGTGTAGTCGTAGAAGAGATAGCCCCCGATGAAGCCGGCGAACAGCGGGTAGGCGGCCGGCGTCCCGAAGAGGAGCGTGAAGGCGAAGAAGAAGAGCGCCGCCAGCGGGATCGCCACGGCCGGCGGCATCACCAGCCGCAGCTTGTCGTTGGGATGGTCGTGGTGGATGCCGTGGATGATGAAGTGCATTTTGTGCCCGAAGGCGTTGTCGGGCTCCCAGTGGAAGACGAGCCGGTGCAACCAGTACTCGGTCAGGGTCCAGATCCCGACCCCGCCCAGGGTCAACAGCGCCAGCTGCCAGGCGGCGTAGCCGCGGTCGGCGCCCAGCCACTCCATCGCGACCACCACCGGCACGAAGACGACGGCGGGGATCGCCGGGTGCACCCGGGAGAAGAAGTTGAGGAAGTCGCTCTCGAACAGCGGCGGCGAGGCCGCGAGCTTGTCGGTGCGGTTGTGAGCCTCCATCGAGGCCCAATGGTAGCGGCGGCGTTTGCGGCCTTCGCAAGACGCGGGGAAGATGTGACGAGACTGTGTCAAAGAGGTTGCGATTTGCGGAATTAGGCCTCGCGAAAGACGCACGGCGGTGCCAACATGCGCCGCCATGCCGCGCAAGCCCAAAGCCCCCACCTGCGAGGACTGCTACTTCCACAAGAACCTCCTCTGCGCCCTCGACCTGGGCGAGCCCTGCGCGACCTTCCGGCCCAACCGGCCCGAGGGGCTCGTGCCGCCGCGCCAGCCCGTGCTGTTGATGCGGGCCCCCCGCTGGGCTTCCGCGTCGCGCGCCGCATAGCCGCTCTGGCTATGTTTTGACGATGCCTGAGCGCGACCTGTTCGTGAACTTCGTCCGTATGAGGCGGGAGGTGGACTCGATGATGGGCGACGCCTGGGGCCGCGGCCGTTACGTAAGTCGCCGCACCAGCGGCTTCTCCCCGAACGTCGACGTGTACTACTGCGGCGACCCGCAGCGGGCGGTGGTCAAGGTCGACCTCGCCGGGATCGACCTCGCCGACGTCAACATCGAGGTCAGCGGCCGCCACCTGGCGATCGTCGGCGGCCGGCCGGTGCAGGAGACGGAGGGGCGCGTCTACCAGCAGGTCGAGATCCCCTCGGGCCCGTTTCGCCGCGTGGTCGAGCTTCAGGTCGACGTCGACGCGGACCGGGCCAAGGCCACCTACGAGGACGGCATCCTGCGAATCGACCTGCCGCTGCGCGACCCCGCCGACACCACCCGCCGGGTGCCGATCGGCCGCGACTGATGGAGGGGACGCCGGTGCTGGAGGTGGTGGAGTCCCCCCTGGGCATGGAGGACGCGATCCGGGCCAACGAGCCGCTGCCCGACGCGCTGCCGGTCCTGCCGCTGCGCGACATGGTCACCTTCCCCGAGACGTTCACCCCGCTGGCGGTGGGGCAGGAGCGCTCGATCAAGCTGGTCGACGACGTCCTCGGGGCCAACCGGATGCTGGCGATGGTCGCCTCGCGCGACCCCGAGAAGGAGGAGCCCAGCCCGGACGACCTCTACGAGGTCGGCGTCGTCGGCGTCGTCGCCCGCATGCTCAAAGTGCCCGACGGCACGATCCGCATCCTCGTCCAGGGAACGCAGCGGGTCCGGCTCGGCCCCTACGTCGCCGAGGAGCCCTACCTCGTGGCGAGGATCGCCGAGCTGCCCGACGCGGTCGAGCCCAGCGCCGAGCTGGAGGCGCTGACCCGCAACGTCCAGCGCACCTTCTCGGAGATCATCGAGCAGATCCCCTACCTGCCCGAGGAGCTGCAGATGGCGGTCGCCAACCTCGACGACCCCGCCGCGCTGGGGCACCTGATCGCCGGCGCGCTGCGGATCTCGATCGAGGAAAAGCAGGAGCTGCTGGAGGAGGTCGACGTCGCCAGGCGGCTGCGCCGGCTCTCCCAGATCCTCGCCCGCGAGCTGGAGGTGGTGCAGCTCGGCACCCAGATCCAGTCCCAGGTCCAGTCGGAAGTCGACAAGGGCCAGCGCGAGTTCTTCCTGCGCCAGCAGATGAAAGCGATCCAGGACGAGCTTGGCGAGGGGGACGAGCAGCAGGCCGAGGTGAACGAGCTGCGCGAGCGGATCGAGGCGGCGAATCTGCCCGAGCACGCCCGCAAAGCGGCCGAGCGCGAGCTGTCGCGGCTGGAGAAGCTGCCCCCGGCCGCCGCCGAGCACGGCGTCATCCGCACCTACCTCGAGTGGCTGGTCGAGCTGCCCTGGTCGAACGAGACCGAGGACGACCTCGACATCGCCCACGCCCGCAAGGTGCTCGACGCCGACCACTACGACCTCGAGAAAGTCAAGGACCGCATCCTCGAGTACCTGGCGGTGCGCAAGCTCAACCCCAACTCGCCGGGGCCGATCCTCTGCTTCGCCGGCCCGCCCGGGGTGGGCAAGACCAGCCTCGGGCGTTCGATCGCGAGGGCGCTGGGCCGCGAGTTCGAGCGGATCTCGGTCGGCGGCGTCCGCGACGAGGCGGAGATCCGCGGCCACCGCCGCACATACATAGGGGCGATGCCCGGAACGATCGTCCGCGCCCTGCGCGACGCCGGCTCGCGCAACCCCGTCTTCATGATCGACGAGATCGACAAGATGGGGTCCGACTTCCGCGGCGATCCCTCCTCGGCGATGCTGGAGGTGCTCGATCCCTCCCAGAACGACTCCTTCCGCGACCACTACCTCGACCTCGAGTTCGACCTCTCCGAGGTGATGTTCATCGCCACGGCGAACATCCTCGACACGATCCCCGGCCCTCTCCAGGATCGGATGGAGACGATCGAGCTGGCCGGCTACACGCTGGAGGAGAAGCGCCACATCGCCCGCCGCTACCTGGTGCCGCGCCAGATCGAGGCGAACGGCCTGAAGCCCTCCCAGATCGAGTTCTCCGACTCCGCCCTGACCGCGATCGTCGAGGAGTACACCCGCGAGGCCGGCGTCCGCAACCTCGAGCGCGAGGTCGGCACGGTCTGCCGCAAAATCGCCCGTGAAGTCGCCGAGGGCAAGGTCGACGGCAAGGTGAAGATCTCGGCGAAGCGGGCGCGCGAGCTGCTCGGCCGCCGCCGCTTCTTCGCCGAGCAGCGCCGCCGCACCAAGGACCCCGGCGTCGCCACCGGGCTCGCCTGGACCCCCACCGGCGGCGACGTCCTCTTCATCGAGGCGACCGCGATGCCAGGTTCCGGCGGCCTCACCATCACCGGCCAGCTCGGCGACGTGATGAAGGAGTCCGCGCAGGCGGCGCTCTCCTACGTGCGCGGCCACTGGCGGGAGATCGCGCCGAAGCTCGAGGACGACTGGTTCGCCAATCACGACATCCACATCCACGTCCCTGCCGGCGCGGTCCCCAAGGACGGTCCCTCGGCCGGGGTCGCGATGACCGTCGCCCTCTCTTCGCTGATCGGCGGCCGGCCCG
>DATMRN010000090.1:0-3109 GCA_035566275.1 Solirubrobacterales bacterium
AACCCAGGCCGAGGCGTCGCCAGGATCGGCCTCGAGGACCGCAACCGGGATCCGCCACCTCTCCCCCGCGGCGCGGACCGCTGCCGCTCCGCACTTCAGGGAGGCGGGGGCGACACTGCCCGCCCCCTCGTAGACGAAGCCCCGCACCGGCGTGTCAACCAGCTCCTCCATCGTCCGCTCCAGGCGCGGGCCGTGGATCGCCGCGAGCGTCTCCGGCTCGCCCTCGGCGGAGCCGAGCAGCCAGTGGACGACGGTGACGTCGCCGACCAGGTCGAGCACGGTCCCGGGGCGGTCGGGGTCGGCGATGGCGGGCTCGATCCCCGCCGCCTCGATCGCCTCCAGCCTCTCCTCCCGCCGGCTGGTGCCGCGCACCTCCCAGCCCTCGGCAAGCAACCGCTCGCCGAGCAACCGCCCGCGGCAGCCGCAGGCGAGGATCAATGCCCGCGCCACCGTTCCAGCTCCCGCCTATGCGGCCCCGAAGGGCCCCTGCCACCGCAGGCGATTGCGCTCGTCTTCGTCGACTTTCTCACGCAACTCCCGCTCGGTCATCTCGGGGGCGCCGCGGCGGCGGCGCATCTCGTTCTGGGCCTCCATCATCTGCCGGATGTCGTCGATCTCGTTCTGGACCTCGACCTCGGGCGAGCGAGTCGGCGTCCAGTCGACCAGGTCGGCGCTGCTGCCCGGGTAGAAGTGGCCGACGACGAGCAGCACGCCGACCAGGAACAGCAGGATCCCAACCGTCCCCAACATGAAGGCCACGGGACAAGGATACGGTTCCGGTCCATGGCAGAGGCTTACGTGGTCGACGCGATCCGCACCCCGATGGGCTCCTACCGGGGGGCGCTCTCCGGCCTGCGCCCGGACGACCTCGCCGCCCATGTCATCCGGGCCGTGGTCGAGCGCAGCGGCGTCGACCCCGAGCGGATCGCCGACGTCTACCTCGGCGCCGCCAACCAGGCGGGCGAGGACAACCGCGACGTGGCGCGGATGGCGGCGCTGCTCGCCGGCCTTCCCGACAGCGTCCCCGGGGCGACGGTCAACCGTCTCTGCGCCTCGGGGCTGGAGGCAGTCAACGCCGCCGCCCGTGCGGTCAAGCTCGGCGAGGGCGACTGCTACCTGGCCGGCGGGGTCGAGTCGATGAGCCGGGCGCCCTGGGTGGTCGAGAAGCCCGAGCGCGGCCTGCCGCGCGGCCCGCAGACGATGCACGACACGACCCTGGGCTGGCGCATGATCAACCCGCGGATGGCGGAGCTGGGGGTCTCGACCGAGTCGATGGGCGAGACGGGCGAGAACGTCGCCGAGCGCCACGGGGTGAGCCGCGAGGACCAGGACGCCTTCGCCCTGCGCAGCCACCGGCGGGCGATCGCCGCCGCCGAGGCCGGGCTCTTCGCCGAGGAGATCGTCCCGATCGAGGCTCCCAAGGGGCGCGAGACCGTCACCGTCGACGCCGACGAGGGGCCGCGGCCCGACGCCTCGCTGGAGAAGCTCGCCTCGCTGCGCCCGGTCTTCCGCGAGGGCGGCACCGTCACCGCCGGCAACGCCTCGACCCTCAACGACGGCGCCGCCTGCCTGCTGATCGCCTCGGAGGCGGGAGCAGAGAGCCTCGGCGCCGAGCCGCTGGCCCGGATCGTCTCCTTCGGGGTCGCCGGCGTCGACCCCGCCTACATGGGAATCGGCCCGGTCGAGGCCGTGCCCCGCGCCCTCGCCGCCGCCGGCCTCTCGCTCGAGGAGATCGACCTGGTCGAGCTGAACGAGGCCTTCGCCTCCCAGGTCCTGGCCTGCGCGCGCGAGCTGGGGATCGACGAGGAGCGGCTCAACGTCAACGGCGGCGCGATCGCGCTCGGCCATCCCCTCGGCTGCTCCGGCGCCCGCCTCGCAACGACCCTGGTGCGCGAGCTGCGCCGCCGCAGCGGCCGCTATGGCGTCGCCACCATGTGCGTCGGCGTCGGGCAAGGCCTGGCAACCGTGTTCGAAGCTGTCTGAGATAGCCTCGCCCGCCGATGACGAATGCCTTCAGAGAGCTTGCGAGCGTCGATGGGCGCATCGCCCCAACCGCTGAGGCGACCGTGCCGCTGCGCGACGACGGCCTCTACCGCGGCGACGGCGCCTTCGAGGTGATCCGCATCTACGGCGGCAAGCTGTTCGCGCTGGGCGACCACCTCGACCGGCTCGAGCGCTCGGCTGCCGCGATCGAGCTCGAGTTCGACCGCCCGGCGCTGGGGCGCGAGATCGACGCCCTCCTCGCCGAGCTTGGGGAGGCCGACGGGCAGCTGCGGCTGATCGTCACCCGCGGCGGGCGGCGGATCGCCGCGACCGAGCCGCTGCCGCCCCACGACGAGACGCTGCGACTCGCAACCGTCACCTACTCGCCGACGGTGATCCTCACCGGGGTCAAGTCGCTCTCCTACGCCGCCAACATGCAGGCGACCCGCCTGGCGAAGGGGCAGGGCGCCGACGAGGCGGTGCTGGTGCTGCCCGACGGCACCGTGCTGGAGCCGCCGACCTCCTCGATCTTCTGGGTCTCCCCGCAGGGCTCGCTGCGAACGCCGGCCCTCGACGTCGGGGTGCTGGAGTCGATCACGCGCGACCGGCTCGTCAAGGCGCTGGACGTCGAGGAAGGCGCCTGGCCGGTCGCCGACCTGCGCGCGGCGCGCGAGGCCTTCCTCGCCTCGACCACCCGCGAGATCCAGGCGGTGGCCACAATCGACGGAACCGATCTGCCCGCCGCGCCCGGCCGCCGCACCCGCGAGGCGCAGGAGGCCTTCGCGGCGACGCTGGGGCGCGAGCTTTGAACGTAGAACCGAGAAAGCAAGGGGTGAGATGGACTTCCAGTTGACCGACGAGCAGAAGCTGATCTCCGACGCGGCGCGTGAGTTCGCCGACCGCGAGATCGAGCCGCGGGTGCGCGACAACGACCGCGCCGGGCGCTTCGACCGCGAGCTGGCGAGCAAGCTCGGCGAGGTCGGCTACCTCGGCGCGCCGGTCGCCGAGGAGTACGGCGGCCGCGGGCTCGACTACATGGGCTACGGCCTGATCGTCGAGCAGGTCGGGCGCGCCGACTCCTCGGCCCGCACCGTCGTCTCGGTGCAGACCTCGCTCGTCTGCTCGG
>DATMRN010000091.1:0-6413 GCA_035566275.1 Solirubrobacterales bacterium
ACCGTGGAGACGCCCAGGTTGACCAGCACCGAGAAGCCCATCACCGCCATCCCGACGCCGAGGGACTCGACCTTGGCGCCGACCACCAGCCGGTGGGTCGCCTCGTAGACGATGATCG
Organism: Solirubrobacterales bacterium; assembly: GCA_035566275.1. GTDB lineage: Bacteria > Actinomycetota > Thermoleophilia > Solirubrobacterales > 70-9 > DATMRN01. The sequence goes on from DATMRN010000091.1 coordinate 119, forward strand.
CGGCCCCGACCAGGATCAGCATCCCCTCGATCGTCGCCGCCAGGCTCTCGACCTTCTCGTGCCCGTAGGGGTGCTCGGCGTCGGCGGGCTCGTCGGCCTTGCGCACGGAGACGAAGGCGACGACCGAGGCGACCAGGTCGATCAGCGAGTGGACGGCCTCGGTGACGATCGCGATCGAGCCGGTGATCGCACCCGCGGCGAGCTTGATCGCGATCAGCAGCGCATTGGAGGCGATCGAGAGCGCCGCGGCGCCGCTCTTGGTGCGGATCATCGCGCCGCCGGCGGCACCCCGGCCCCGGCGCCCAGGTGCTCCGCCAGCAGCCTCGCGGCGCGGCCGCGATGGCTGATCTCGTTCTTCTCCTCCCGGCTCAGCTCCGACATCGTGCGCCGGTCCTCGGGGCCGGTGTCGTCGGGGACGAAGGCGGGGTCGTAGCCAAAGCCCCCCTCGCCGCGGGGCCCGTCGACCAGGCGACCCTCGCAGCGGGCCTCGAAGACGTGCTCGGCGCCGTCCTCCTCGACCAGGGCGAGCGCGCAGGCATACGCCGCCCGCCGCTCCTCACCGGCGGCGGCCACCTCGCGCAGCAGCTTCGCCAGGTTCTCCTCGTCGCTCGCGCCCTCGCCCGCGAAGCGGGCCGAGTGGATCCCGGGGCGAGCGCCCAGCCCCGCGGCCTCGATCCCGGAGTCGTCGGCGACGACGGCCTCACCCGTCGCCGCCCGCGCCGCGCGCGCCTTGGCCAAGGCGATGGCGGCAAACGAATCGCCGTCCTCCGGCGGCAGCTCGACCCCCTTCGGCAGGGGCGCCAGCTCCACCCCGGGCAGCAGCTCGCGCAGCTCACGCAGCTTGTGCCTGTTGCCGGTGGCGAAGATCAAGCTCCCGCGACCCGCTCCTGAATCTCTCGCAAGCGGGCGATCCCGCCCTCGGCGAGGCCGAGCAGCTCATCGAGAGAGGCCCGGGAGAGCGGTGTGCGCTCCGCCGTCGCCTGCACCTCGACCAGGCCGCCGTCGCCGGTCATCACCACGTTGGCGTCGACCTCGGCGGCGGAGTCCTCGGAGTAGTCGAGGTCGCAGAGCGCCCGCCCGTCGACCATGCCGACGCTGACCGCCGCCACCGACCCGGTCAGCGGCATCGTCTCGATCTCGCCAGCGTCGAGCAGCTTCTGAAGAGCCTGGCGAAGCGCCACGTAGCCGCCGGTGATCGCCGCGCAACGGGTGCCGCCGTCGGCTTCGAGCACGTCGCAGTCGACGTAGACGCTGCGCTCGCCGAGCGCCTCGAAGTCGACGACCACCCGCAGCGAGCGCCCGATCAGCCGCTGGATCTCCACCCCGCGGCCGTCCTGCTTGCCGCGCGAGACGTCGCGCGCCTTGCGGTCCCCGGTCGAGGCCGGCAGCATCGCGTACTCGGCCGTCACCCAGCCCCGTCCGCGCCCCTGCATCCAGCGCGGCACCGAGTCGCTGACCGAGGCGGTGCAGATCACCCGCGTCTTGCCGATCGAGATCAGCGCCGAGCCGTTGGCGGTGGCGACGAACCCCGGATCGATCGTCACCGGCCGGATGTCGGCCGGCGCCCGGTCGTAACTTCGAGAGTCGGGCATGGCGCGAGTGTTTCACGCAAGAGGACGGGGCGGCAGGGAAAGCCCGCCGCCCCTTCCCCTCATTTGAAGGTGACCTTGTCGACCGCTTCCTTGATCTTGTTGACGATCACGTCGGCAAGCTCGGTTCCCTGCTTGCCGTTGAAGCCTTTCATCGCCGCCACCATCCCGACCATCAGCAGCGATACGAGCAGGATCAGGCCGACGTACTCGACCGTTCCCTGGCCCCTCTCTCCCGCCAGGGCGCGGATTTCGCGTACCCGGCGCTCGACGGCGGCGTGCGCGTAACCCATCAGCGCATAGATCATCAAAGCCTCCTTTTCGCGGTTGGAGGCCAATCCTGGGGGTCACGGGCGCACCGATCCAGACCCCGGCGCAACAACTTCGAGACCGAAACCCCGCCAAACCATCACCGACCCCGACGGCCACCTCTGAAGAAGGAGCGGGCGGGCTAGTCGCGGCGACTCTCACGGGGTTCGCCAGCGACGCCCGGCTCCCAGACGGCGCCCCGGTCGCGGGCCAGGGAGGGCAGGTCTCCACAAGCCGCGGGCAACGTTAGGGCCGTGGTCGGACGAGTCCGCCGAGGCACGAAAAAGCGACCGGGGGTGACGCTCGTCGCCTGCCTTGCGCGTAGCCTTCGCGCTAGAAGCTCGTCGCGCCACCTGTCGAGATCGGCGACCCGCTTGGCTTCCGCGGGGCTCCTTTCTCTCCCAGTCGCAGGGCGAAACCTAGCGCCTCGCGCTCCCGGACGCCAGGGGTGTCGCCGCGTCAATCCCGCAAATTCCGGATAGAGCGTGGCGAGAGTGGGACGGCTGGGCATCCATCGCCGTCTCAGCCCTGCTGAGCTTCTTCTTTCCTGAGCTTGGCCGCGGCCGTCACGCAACGGGAGAATTCGGTCCCCTTCTCGCCTTTGACGTGCTTCTTGCTCTTGCCCTTGCAGACCTGGCCCGGGCTCAGCTTTTTGTTGGTGGCCGCCTTCGCCATCGCGGTCACGCAGCGGCTGAACGCCGTCCCCTTTTCACCGGCGACGTGCTTCTTGCTTTCGCCCTGGCAGAAGCGGCCGTAGGCTTTCGCCTTTTCCGGCAGGCCGGCGCCGGGACCCGGCGTTTTCGGGGCCGGGGCGTATTGGGGCCCATGGCCCTGACTGTGTTCGTTGCTGTGTGACGACTGGTTGGCGATCGCCATCGCGGGCGCGGTCGCGAGGGCGAGCGCACCGGCGACCAAAGCGATCTTCAGGTGGAGCTTCATCGTGCCTCCTTCGACTTGGTGACGCCCCCGTCGGCGGGGGCTCCTGTTTGCGGTTCGTTGCTGGAACGGGGATCGCCGGTGCTTGTCAGGCCAAACCAGTCGCGGCCAGGTCAGGGCTGCGCGCCGGGTTCCTGTGGAGGAGCGGCTCCCCGCGAGTTCGGCGAGTGCGGGGCCGGGGCTTCGTGCCTGGAGCCAGAGGACGGTGAAGGCGAGGCATGCGCCTTCTTGGCGCCGGGGTTTGACGCGTGTGCCGGGTGAGGAGGCTTGGGCGGGTGGCCGTGAGCGCTGGAGGCGCCATGGCCGGCGCCTTTGTGGGTCGCCGCCATCTGCTGTCCCTGCGCGGCCGTGGCCGGGAGCTCTTGCCGGTGTCCACGGCCGTGCTGGGAGGCGGATGAGCCGTGCGGCGACGGTGCCGCAGCGCTTCCGGCGCCTGCATCCGGCGGCTGGCCGATGGGGGCGCTTCCTCCTCTGGCCGCGGCCGCCGGATGAAATGTGCCGACCGCTCCCTTCGCAGCCGCCCGCCTTTGGGCCGGCCCCACCCCGGTCCCCGTCCGCTGCGCCGCCGCCTGGCCCGCGCCGCCCGGCGGCTGCGTTCGCGCCGCTTGGGAGCCGCCGTTGCCCGCCAGGCCGACGTGGATGAGGCCGGCGCGGTCCGCGGCCGAGATGCCGACTGCCGCCACGACCGCCACCGTCGCCGCCGACTTGACCACGGCCGAGGCGCCGAGCGCCTTTCCCCCTCCTGCGCCCAGCGCTCCCGCCAACCCGCCTCCGTTGGATCCGCCGTGGCCACCGAGGATGCCGTGCAGCAGCCCGGTGGCGGCGGCGGCCGGCAGCGGCGCCAGCGCCGCGAAGTCATGCCTTCTGCCGTCCAACTCGTCACGGAAGCTGCGGCAGCTCGCACAGGTGCGCAGGTGGGCGCGGATGTCACGCCGGCGGGTGACGCGGCCATCGGCGTCGGAGAGCGCCTTGGTCACAGTCGTACAGCTCATCTCACGACCCGCCTCCATCTGACGCAGGCTCAGCCGCGCCTCGTAGACGGTCTGGCGCGCGACCGCGGAGGAGGTGCCGAGCGACGCGCCGATCTCGGCGAAGCCCAAGCCCGCCAGCTCGCGCATGACCAGCGCCCCGCGCTGGCGCTCGGGCAGATCGTCGAGGTCGGAGATCAGCCGCCGCAGCCGCTCCCGCAGCGCCGCCTCCTCCGCCGGCCCCGCCGCCGGGGTGGCGAGCGCGGGGTCGAGCTGCTCTGTTCCCTGCCGCCTGCGCAGCAACTCGACCGACTCGTTGTGGGCGATTCGGTAGAGCCACGGCTTCAACTGGATCCGCCGCTCCTCGCCCGGCAGCGCGCGCAGTGCCTTGACCATCGTGTTCTGCAGGGCGTCCTGGGCGTCTTGGGGGTCGCCGACGATCGCCAGGCAGAAGCGGTAGAGGCTCTGGTGATAGCGCCGGTAGATGGCGGCGAAGGCCCGCCGGTCGCCCTTCGTCGCGCGCAGCGCCAGGCGATCGTCGGAGAGGATCCGCGCCACGCCCGCGCCCGACCGCGACCCGCCAGGGGCCGCTGCTTCGCTCATCTGCCGGTTTCGCTCGCATCGAGGGGCATCCGCTCAAGGGTAGGGGGTGGTTCGCTCATTCCTTCAACGGCTCGGCAGCCGCGCTGTCAGCGCCAATCCGAGCTTCAGCTCCTCGGCCGGGGATACCCTCACCGGGTGCGAGTTCTGGTCGTCACCAACTTCGTACCCGACGCCTTGGCCCCACAGCGGGGGCGCTGGGTTCGGGACCAGGTCGACGAGGTGCGGCGGCGGGGCGTCGAGGTCGACGTCTTCGCCTTCCCGCGAGGCAGCGGCGAGTACCTGCCGGCGACGCGGCGGCTGCGGGGGCTGCTGCGGCGGGAGCGCTTCGACCTCGTCCACGCCCATTACGGGCTGCCGGGCTGGTGCGCGCGACTGGCCGGGGCGCGGCCGCTGCTCGTCACCTTCCACGGCACCGATGTCCGCCACGGGGTCGTCGGGCCGCTGTCGCGGCGGCTGGCCTGGCGGGCGGACCTCGTCGCCGGGGTCTCGCGGGCGCTCTTCGCAGCGGAGGACGGCAGGCCGGGGCTACCGCGTGTTCCCGGCGCGGCGGTGCTGCCCTGCGGGCCCGACCTCAGCCGTTTCCGCCCGATCCCGCGAGAGGAAGCGCGGCGCGAGCTCGGCCTCGATCCCGGCGGCCGCTACCTGCTCTTCCCCGCCAACCCCGCCCGGCCAGAGAAGCGCCACGACCGCGCCGCCGGGCTGGCGGCCGCCTGCGATGCCGACCTGCTCACCGGGGGCGCGATCGATCCCGACCGGATGCCGCTCTGGATCAACGCCGCCAACGCCGTCCTCGTCACCTCCGACTACGAGGGCTTCGGCCTCGCCTGCGTCGAGGCGCTCGCCTGCGACGTGCCGGTGCTCTCGACCCCGGTCGGCATCGCTCCCTACGCCCTGGGCGGCGTGGACGGCTGCCTCTGCGCCCCCTTCGACGCGGGCGCCTGGAGCGCCGCGACTCGCCCTCATCTGGAGGCGCCCGACCCGCGCGTCGCCGGCGCCACCCGCGCCGCCTCCCTCTCCGCCGCCCGCATGGCCGAGCGGGTGGTCGAAGCCTACCGCGACGTCGCTGGCGCCTCGTAATAGATTGAGCCTGATGAGCGCGCCAATCGACACGGTGATCGCCGGTTATTCGAGTCCGTGGCGATTGGCGCGCTCATCCGAGGGTGTTCTATGAGCGAGCAGATCGAGGAGGCCGAGCGCAAGCTGCGGGAAGCGGCCGAGGTGGCCGAGGCCGCCGAGCAGCGCGCGACCGCGGAGATCCGCGCGCTGGAAGCGGACCTCGAGAAAGCGCGGCTCGGCTCCGTTCAGGAGGTCGAAGAGCTGCGGGCCGAGCACGAGGTGGAGCTGCGGCGCGAGCGCGAGGTCAAGGAGCAGGCGATCGCCGCCGCCGAAGGCCGCCTCACCGAGATCGAAGCCCAGGCCGAGGTGGCCGAGAAGCGGATCGAAGCGGCGGAGCGCCGCGCCGCAGAGGCCGAGCAGGCCGTCGCTGACGGCGAGGCTCGCGCCCGCGAAGCGGCAGCCGCCTGGTTGCGGGGCCAAGTCGAGTCGGTCCGCCGAGAGGCGGGGCGGCGATAGCCGCAAATGCCGAGTTCGACGTCGCCGTGATCGGCGGCGGCGCGGCCGGCCTCTGGACGGCGCTGCGCGCGGCCGAGCGCGGCGGCGACGTCTGCCTGGTCTCCCGCACCCCCCTCTCTCAGAGCGCCAGCTTCTGGGCGCAGGGCGGGCTGGCCGCGGCGCTGGAGCCGGGCGACTCGCCCGCCCGCCACGCCGCCGACACGATCGCGGCGGGACGCGGCCTCTGCCGGCCTGCGGCGGTCGAGGTGCTGGTCGAGGAGGCTCCGGGCGCGGTGCGGGAGCTGCGCGAGCGCGGGGTCGTCTTCGACCTCGACGAGG
>DATMRN010000092.1:0-5044 GCA_035566275.1 Solirubrobacterales bacterium
CGCCGCAACCAGAAGCTGCCGCTTACCGAGACGGTCAAGGTGCTGTTGCCGGAGCCGCTGGGGGTGGAGGAGATCGAGTACCGCAGCGTCCTGGTCGCCTTCGAGGACGGCGAGCCGTTCTCCGAGGAGATGGTCGCCACCGCGGTGAAGCTGGCCTCCAAGCGCCGCCGCGGCATCCACATTCACTCGATGCTGACCGTGCCCACCAACCTGCCGCTGAACGCCGAGCTGCCGGAGCGCGAAGCCGAGGCGCAGAGCAAGGTGGAGCAGGCGAAGCTGATCGGCGGGCAGCGCGTCACCGGCCACGTCGAGCGGGTGAGGCCCGGGCAGGCCGGCTACTCGATCGCCGACGAGGCGAAGCTGATCGCCGCTGCCGCGGTCGTCGTCGGGTTGCGCTATCGCAACGGCGCCCCGCTCTACGACAAGACGCTGCAGACGGTGCTGTCCGAGCGCCCCTGCCGGGTGATCGTCGTCTCCGACCGGGCGACCCAGCCGGGCGCCGACCCGGCGCCCGCGCTGGTCGGGGCTTGAGCGGCCCCCGCCGCCCTAGAATCGCCACGATGGCATCGCCCGAGGGGATCTACCGCGGCTCCGTCCGAGCCTTCTCTCTCGTCTTCCTCGTCCTGGGCCTGGCGATCCTCGTCGCCACGCTCGCCAACGGCGGCGGCCCGCTCTCGGTCGGGTTCGTGATGGGCCTTGCCTTCGCCGCGGTCGGCGTCGGGCGGCTGTGGGTTTCCTCCCGGATGGGGCGTTGAGCGAGCCCGAACAGCCAGGGCCGGAACAGGAGCCGCTGCTGCGGCGCGGGCTCGGCGTCCCCTCGCTCTTCGTCGCCGCCTACTCGGCGGTCGGCTTCTCGATCTACTTCGCGCTCGGCGTCGTCGCCGACCGCGGCCTCGGCCTGACGCCGCTGATCTTTCTCGCCTCCGGCCTGCTCTTCGTCCTCACCACGCTCAGCTACGTCGAGGGCGGCGCGATGCTCCGCGAGCGCGGCGGCTCCTCGAGCTTCGCCCGCCACGCCTTCAACGAGCTGATCGCCTTCATCGCCGGCTGGGCGATCCTGATCGACTACCTGATCGTGATCGCCCTGGCGGCGATCTCGGTGCCTCACTACCTGGAGCCGATCTCCGGCAACCTCAGCAAGCCCGGCTGGGAGATCGGCGTCGCCGGCCTGGTTATCGTCGCAGCCTGCGCGCTCAACATCCGGGGCGTCACCGGGCGGGGACGGCAGCGCTCGCTGGCCGCGCTCGCCCTTGCCGACGTCGGCCTGCAGGTCGCGGTGATCGCTGTCGGCGTGCTCGCCGTATGGCACCCGGACCGCCTCACCGCCCAGCTCGACCTCTTCACCCACCCCAGCTTCAAGGACATCGTCTACGCGTTCGTCGTCGCGATGCTGGCCTACGCCGGGATCGAGGCCGCCTCCGACCTCGCCCCGGACATCGAGGTCGAGCCCCGCGACCTGAAGCGGATCGTCTCGCTGGGCGCGTTCGCGGTGCCGGTCATCTATGCCGGGATGGCGGCGATCGCGCTGATGGCGCTGCCGGTCATCGCCGGGCCCCACGGGCCCGAAACCGCGCTCGGCACGCAGTTCGTCGAGGAGCCGATGCTGGGCGTCGTCTCCGCCTATCACCCGGCCTGGGTGGCCGACACGATGCGCTGGATGGTCGCTCTGGTCGCCGCCCCGGTGCTGTTCTGGGCGGCGAACATCTCGATGCTCGGCGTTTCCCGGCACATCTACACGCTGGCGATCAACCGCCAGATCCCCAGCTGGCTCGGCAAGCTGAGCAAGCGCCACGCGACCCCCTACGTCGCGATCGCGATCTCCGGCGTCATCGCCCTCGGCCTGGTCGCGCCGACCGACGTCAAGCTGCTGGCCGGCATATACGCCTTCGGCGCGACCCTGGCGATCACCATCGCCCATCTCTCGATCATCCGGCTGCGGGTCACCGAGCCGGATCGCCCGCGCCCGTTCCGGGTGCCCTGGAACCTGCGGTGGCGCGGCGCTCGGCTCCCGCTCCCGGCGATCCTCGCCGCGCTGGTCAGCGGGCTGGCCTTCCTCAGCGTGCTCGCCTACCACGACCGGGCCCGCCTGGTCGGCGGCGGCTGGATGGCCTTCGGCCTCCTCTTCTACGTCGTCTACCGCAAGGTCTTCGAGGGGACGACGCTGACCAAGCGGGTCTCGGTCACCGAGAAGGCGCTGACCAAGCAGGTGCCGGAGGTCGCCTTCCGCAACATCCTCGTCCCGATCTTCGGGACCAAGCTCGACGACGACATCGTCGCCACCGCGGGGCGCCTCGCCGCGGCCGAGCAGGAGGAGGGCGGCGCGCCTGACGACTCGCGCCTCGACATCGTTTACGTGATCGAGGTGCCGCTGACCCTGCCGCTGGACGCGGAGCTGCCCCCGGAGCTCGAGGAGGAAGCGCGGCACGCCCTCGAGCGGGCCAGGGAGGTCGGCGAGGAGTACGAGGACGTCGCGGTCAGCGCCGAGGCGATCCGCGCTCGCGACGTCGGGGCCGGGATCGTCGAGGCGGCGCGGCGCAGCGGCGCCGAGGCGATCGTCGTCGGGGGCGAGCCGCCGTCCAAGATCCGGGGCGGGGCGATGCTCGGCGGGATCGGCGCCGCCAAGCCCGCCGAGATCGGCGCCGCGACCGAGTACGTGCTGAAGAAAGCGCCCTGCCGGGTGCTGCTGACGGCGCCACCTGAGACCTTGGCCGAGCCGGAGGCCGAGCCATCCGTCGCTGACTAGTATCCAGCCCATGTTCATCCTGATCGTCGGCTGCGGCCGGGTTGGCTCTTCGGTCGCCCGGGCGATGTTGCACGAGGGCCACGAGGTCTCCTGCCTCGACGAGGACCCGGAGTCCCACGCCCGGCTCGAGGTCGGCCTCGAGAAGGGCTGGGAGGACCTCGGCGGTCACTTCACGGTCGGCGCCGGCCTCGAGACCGACGCGCTCCTCGCCGCCGGGGTCGAGCGGGCCGACGCCTTCATCGCCTCCACCGACGGTGACAACACCAACATCATCATCGCCCAGATCGCCCAGCGCCGCTACGAGGTGCCGACGGTGATCGCGAGGATCCTCGACCCGCTGCGGGCGGAGTGGTACCAGCGCCAGGGCCTGCACACGGTCTGCCCGACCCGGGTCGCGATCGACATGCTCGAGAGCGCGGTCCGCGAGGGCGCGGAGCGCGGCGGCGGGCCCGACGACTCGGCGGAAGCCGCCTAAGCCGAGGGAGGACTGGGGAGCCATGTACATCATCGTCGTCGGAGCGGGCAAGGTCGGTTGGAACCTGGCGCGCGAGCTGCTCGACAAGGAGCACGAGGTGACGGTGATCGAGAGCAACCGGCGCCGCTACCTGACCGTCGAGCAGGAGCTCGAGCACAACGTCTCCTACGGCGACGCCTCCGAGCTGTGGGTGCTGGAACGGGCCGGCATCCAGCGGGCGGACATGGTGATCGCGGTGACCGGCGACGACGAGGACAACATGTTGATCTGCCAGGTCGCCCGCGAGAAGTACCTGGTTGAGCGGATCATCGCCCGCGTCAACAATCCCCGCAACCGCCCCCACTTCGACCTGCTGGGGATCAAGCCCTCGGTCTCCGCCACCGACCTGATCCTTCGCCTGCTCGAGCACGAGGTGCCCGAGTACGGCCTCGTCCACCTGCTCGACCTGCAGGAAGAGCAGCTGGAGATCATCGAGATGCTGCTGGGGAGCGATTCCGGGGTTACCGGCCGGCGGGTCAGCGACCTGCAGATGCCCGAGGGCAGCCTGCTGATCTCCGTCCTGCGCGCCGGCAAGGGCTTCGTCCCCGGCCCCGAAACGGTGCTCGAGGCCGGCGACGAGGTGTTGGCGGTGCTCGATCCGGGCAAGGAGGACGACCTGAAGGCGCTCTTCGGCCCCGGCAACAACGGCGCTCCGATCGATGGCTGACCGCGAGGTCGACTTCCTGCTCGTCGGCGGCGGCATGGCCTCCGCGCACTGCGCGGCGGAGCTGCGCAGGCGCGGGGCTGAGGGGTCGATCCTGCTGGCCGGGCGCGAGCCCGAGCCACCCTACGAACGTCCGCCGCTCTCCAAGGAGTACCTGCGCGGGGAGGCGAAGCGCGAGGACGCCTACGTCAACCCGCCCTCCTGGTATGAGGAGAACGGGGTCGAGCTGCTGAGCGGCCGCAATGTGATGTCGCTCGACCCGGGGGCGCGGACGGCGAAGCTGCAGGGTGGGGAGGAGGTGGCCTTCGGCAAGGCGCTGCTCGGCACCGGCGCGACGGTCAACATCCTCCGCGTCGAGGGTGCAGAGAACGAGGGCGTCCACTACCTGCGCGCCTTCGGCAACTCCGACGCGATCCGCTCCGACGCCGAGGCGGCGGAGCACGTGGTGCTGATCGGCGGCAGCTACATCGGCACCGAGGTCGCCGCCTCGCTGACCGCGAAGGGCACGAAGTGCACGATCGTGATGATGGAGAACGTGGCGCTGTCGCGGACCTTCGGCGAGGACGCCGGCCGCTGGTTCCAGGAGCTGATCGAGTCGAAGGGCGTCGAGGTGCTTGGCGGCGAGGAGCTGGAGGCGTTCGAGGGCGACGGGCGGGTGAAGGCGGTGGTGACCAAGAGCGGCCGCGCGATCGAGTGCGACGCCGTGGTGGTCGGCGCCGGCGTGCGCGCCGACGCGATGCTGGCCGAGCGCGCCGGCCTCGAGATCGGCGACGGCATCGTCTGCGACTCGAAGCTGCGGGCCTCGGCCAAGGGCATCTACGCGGCCGGCGACTGCTGCTCCTACGACAGCGTCGTCCACGGGCGCCGGCTGCGGGTCGAGCACTGGGACGTGGCGATGCAGCAGGGCATGCACGCCGCCGGCAACATGCTCGGCGACGACCGCGACTACGACGTCGTTCCCTACTTCTTCAGCGACCTCGCCGACTGGGCGAGCCTCGAGTACGTCGGCCCGGCGCAGGACTGGGACGAGGCCCCAATATGGCGCGGCGACCGCGACAGCGGCGAGTTCTCGGTCTGGTACCTGAAGGACGGCCGGGTCGCGGGCGCCCTCAGCGTCGAGCGC
>DATMRN010000093.1:0-6878 GCA_035566275.1 Solirubrobacterales bacterium
GAGCAGGCGCGTCGGCGTCGGCGCCAGCAACGCGTCAGCGACCGCTCCCTGCATGAGGTGCACGAAAGAGCGACCGGGGTAAGGGAGGCGCTGGTGGAGGTCGCCCATCGGGAGCGATTGATCGATAACCAGCGAGCCGAAATGCTCAGTCGCCTCAGCGAGGCGGTCGGCCAGCGCGACCTGGAGACCGGCGCCCACATCCGCCGCATCGGCCGCCATTCGGCCCTGCTCGCCCGCGCCCACGGCCTCGACGAGGAAACGGTGCGTGCGATCGGCCTCGCCGCGCCGATGCACGACGTCGGCAAGGTGGCGATCCCCGACTCGATCCTGCTCAAGCCCGGCGAGCTGAGCCCCGGGGAGCGCGAGGTGATGCAGCGCCATGCCCAGATCGGCCACGACATCCTCGCCTACTCGGGCGCGCCGCTGCTCGACCTCGCCGGCGAGGTCGCCCTCACTCACCACGAGCGCTTCGACGGAGAGGGCTACCCAGCCGGCTTGCCCGGCGAGAAGATCTCGCTCGCCGGCCGCATCGTCGCGATCGTCGACGTCTTCGATGCCCTGACCAGCGACCGTCCCTACCGTGCGCGGTTCCGGCTTGGGCGCGCGCTGGAGATCATGCGCGAGGGCAGGGGCGTCCACTTCGACCCCATCCTTCTCGACTGCTTTATGGAGAACCTCGACGCGGTACTCGAAGTGTCGGGAGCCGAGATGGACCCGATCCTATGAGCGAGCTGCCCCGGGTCCTCCTCGTCGAGGACGACGAGATCTTCGCCAGCCTGGCGAAGGTGCGCGAGACCGGATGAAGATTCTCGTCGCGGAGGACTCCCCCACCGTTCGCAGGCTGGTCTGCACCCGCCTCGTCACCGATGGCTACGAGGTGATCGAGGCCCACGACGGCGAGCGGGCCCTCGCCCTGGCGCTTTCCGAGCGGCCGGACGCCCTGGTGCTCGACAAGGTGATGCCGAAGCTGGACGGGTTCGAGGTGGTGCGCCGGTTGCGGGAGCGGGACGACACGCGAAGCGTCCCGATCGTCATGTTGACCGAGCACTCCGCCGAGCAGGACGTGCTCGACGGCCTAGGCCTCGGCGTCGATGAGTACATGCCGAAGCCGTTCAGCCCAAGGGAGCTCTCGGTGAGGCTCGGGCGGATCCTGGTCCGAGCGGAGCGTGACGGGTGATCCAGCTTCTCACCTGGTCGGTCATCGGCCTGGCGACCGTGTTCGTCTCCCTGGTGGCGACGATCGTGACCAGGCGCTTCCTCGCCGACCGGCGGCGCCGGCGCGAGCGCTCTCTCCGCCCCGCGATCGAGACGGCGATGGTCGAGCACCTCGCCGCCGACGATCCCGAGCCGATGCCGGCTCCAGCGGGAAAGGCGGCGCGCGACCTGCTCCGAACGGTTGCGCTGGAGACCATGGCCGAGCTGCGAGGCAGGGAGCGCCTACGCCTGGTCGCGCTCCTGGAGCGCTCCGGCATCGTCGCCGAGACCGCGGCGGGACTGGGCTCGCGCCGCCGCCGGGCTCGTCGCGCCGCCGCCGAGGCGCTCCGCCAGATCGGCAGCGAGGAGGCGGTGCGGTCCCTGCTGGCCGGGCTGGGCGACCCCGACCTCGACACCCGCCTCACCTGCGCCGCGGCGCTTGCGGAGCTCGCCGACGAGGAGCTCGTGCCCGCGGTCCTGGCGATCGCCGACCGGGCGGCCTCCGATCGCGCGGGGGCGGTCGCGGCGATCCTGGTCACGCTGGGCCGCAGGCACCCGTCCACGCTCGGCGGCGCCCTGGCCCCGGGCGCCTCACCCGAGTTGCGGCGCCTCGCCGCCGCCGTGACCGGGGAGCTTCGCCTCGCCGAGCACGTCCTCGCGCTGCGCGAGGCGCTGGGGAGCGAAGACGACGAGCTGGCGGCTCGCGCCGCGAGGGGGCTCGGAGCGATCGGGGACGCCGAGGCCGTCGACCTGCTCCTCGGCCCGATTGAAGACGACAGTCGCGCTTCCTTCGTTCGCCTCGCTGCGACCGGCGCGCTCGGCGCGATCGGGGACCCGCGCTCCGTCGGGCCGCTGGAGCACGAGCTTCACTCCGCCGGATGGCTCTTGCAGTCGAAAGCAGCCCAGTCCCTGCGGCTGCTGGGGATGACGGGGGAAGAGGCTCTGCGGCGCGCGCTCGGCTCCCCGGTCACGGCGGTGCGAGATCACGCCAGGGTGGCGCTCGAGCGATGACCGTCTACGTCACCTTCGTCACCGTCTATTTCATCGTCTTCGCGACCTTCCATGCCTGGTTGCTGGCGATGGCGGGGATCGAGACGAGGCGCCACACCGGGCGACTGCGGGAGACGAGCCTGCGCCGCACGGTCCGCTCCCCGCTGACGCCCCCGATCTCGATCCTCGTCCCGGCCTTCAACGAGGCCGCCGGCATCGCCGACAGCGTCCGCTCGCTGCTCGCCCTCGAGTACCCCGCCTTCGAGATCGTCGTCGTCAGCGACGGGTCCAGCGACGAGACGATCGCCCGACTGGTCGAGGCCTTCGACCTGGAGCCGTTGCATCGCCCCACGCCGCCGTTCGTGGCGCACGAGCCCGTTCGGGCCGTCTACGGGCCGAAGGGGCGGCTCAACCTGCTTGTCCTCGACAAGGAGAACGGCGGCAAGGCGGACGCGCTCAACGCGGGGACCAACTTCTCCAACTACCCGCTGGTCTGCGCGATCGACGCCGACTCGGTGCTGGAGCAGGACGCGCTGGTCAAGGCGGCGATGCCGTTCCTCGACGACCCGGTGAGGACCATCGCCACCGGCGGCCTGGTGCGGGTCGCCAACGGCTGCCGCATCGAGCACGGGCGGGTGATGGAGGCCGGGTTGCCGCGCACCGCGTTGCCGATGTTCCAGGTCGTCGAGTACCTGCGGGCTTTCTTCGGCGCGCGCACCGGCTGGAGCGCGGTAAACGGGCTGCTGATCGTCTCGGGCGCCTTCGGGCTGTTCCGCAAGGACGCCGTCGTCTCGGCGGGCGGCTGGTGCACCGACACCGTCGGCGAGGACATGGAGCTGGTGGTGCGCCTGCACCAGACGATGCGCGACCGGCGGCGCCCCTGCCGGGTCGTCTACGTGCCCGATCCGGTCTGCTGGACGGAGGCGCCGGAGAGCACGCGGGTGCTGAGGAGGCAGCGGCGGCGCTGGCAGCGCGGCAGCGCCGAGACGTTGCTGATGCACCCGCGGATGCTGGGCAACCCCCGCTATCGAGCGGCGGGGCTGCTGGGGATGCCGGCGCTGCTCCTCTTCGAGCTGCTCGGCCCCGCGATCGAGCTGTCCGGCTACGCCGTGGCGGTCGTCGCCCTGCTGACGGGAGCCTTGAGCGGCGGCATCTTCCTGCTCTTCCTGGCCGTCTCCGTGCTCTACGGCCTGATCCTCTCCTTCGGGGCGATCGCGATCGAGGACGCGAGCTTCGGCCGCCATCCGGGCTGGGACCAGCTCGGCAGGATCATGCTCTTCGCGACGCTCGAGAACGCCGGCTACCGGCAGCTCGGCCACCTCTGGCGGCTGGAGGGCTTCTGGCAGCTCGTGCGGCGCGGCGAGTGGGGGGCGATGGAGCGGACGGGCTTTGCGCAGGCCGAGCCCGAGGCTATGCTCGGCGACGAGGTGGGCCTGCGTTGACCTCGAATCTGAAACCCAGTCTGAGGCATCCGGCTGCGCGGCTCGTCGCCCTGATCGGCCTGGTCGTGCTCCTCTTCGTCGTCGCCCTCGGCGTCGCCATCTGGCGCTACGAAGCGTCCCGAGATTCCGCCCGCCTCGCCCTCGCCGAGAGCCAGACACAGGTCCTGGGGCGCCAGGCGGGACTCGCGATCGCCGAGGAGGAGGGTCGCGTTGGCTCCTATGGGAACGACAGGGATCCGGCGGACCTCAGAGTGTTGCGCGGCGACAAACGCGACCTGAGCCGAGCTGTCGCAGCGCTCATGGTGAGCCCCGGCCTCCAGCTGAGCGAGAGGGGCGATGTCCAGACGGTCGTCGCAGGCCAGAGGCGCCTTGACGCGATCTTCAGGAGGCAGGTCGTCCCGGTTGCGGGGACTCCGGCGGCAAGCACCAGGGTGAAATCGTTTGCCGACGAAGCGGACAGACTCGACGGGCGGCTGGACGCCTTCGTCCGCGCTTCCGGCGCTCAGGCTCGCGCCGCCGCCGCGACGGCTGCGAATAACGCCGACAGCGCCAAGCTCGCAGCGATCCTCGCCGGGTTGCTCGCGACCCTCGCCGCGATCGCCACCGCCTTCTACGCGGTGCGGCTGGTCGGTCGCCTCTTCGGCCGGATCGAGGGGCAGTTCGCCCAGATCGACCGCCAGCGCGCCCAGCTCGAGACCATCAAAGAGACTGCCGACTCGCTGACCGAGGTCGCGAACGAGCTGCTCGGCGCCACCACGGAGGTCTCCACCGCCACCAACGAGCAGTCCGCCGCGATCGCCGAGGTGGCGGCGACGACCGAGGAGCTGCAGGCGACCGCGACCTCGATAGCCGACAACGCGAAGGCCGGCTCCGCGGCGGTGGACCAGACCGGCGACACGATGCGCGGGATGCAGGAGCAGGTCGAAGCGATCTCGGAGCGCTCGGTGGCGCTGGGCGAGCGCAGCCAGAAGATCGGCGAGGTGCTGGGGCTGATCGGCGAGATCGCCGAGCAGACCAACCTGCTGGCGCTGAACGCCGCGATCGAGGCGGCGCGGGCGGGGGAGGCGGGACGGGGGTTCTCGGTCGTCGCCAGCGAGGTGCGCAAGCTGGCCGAGCGCTCGATCCGCTCCACCGACGAGATCCAGGAGATCATCACCGCCGTCCAGGACGAGACCAACGCGACGATCATGGCCACCGAGCAGGGCAACAAGCAGGCTCGCGAGGTCGGTGAGCTGATGGGCTCCACCGCCGACGTGCTCGCCGAGAGCCTGCGCGCCACGCAGCAGCAGAAGGAGGCCGCCGAGCAGGTCTCTTCGGCGATGGTCCAGATCCGCATCGCCGCCGAGCACCTCGCCGCCGAGCAGCACCAGCGCGCGGGGATGGCGGAGCGCGTGACCAGGGCCGTGGCGGAACTCGACGAGAAGCTTGCCGAGCTCTCCGAGATGGCCGCGGACGGGCGAGGCGACGGGCGGCCATGAGCGGTGTTCACGTCCGCGTGCGCGCGGGCGGCGAGCACTACGCGCTCCCGGTGGAGGGGGTTTGCGAGGTGGCGAAGCTCGGCCCCCTGACGTCGGTGCCCGGCGCGCCCGGAGCGGTGCTCGGGGTATGGAACTTGAGGGGCGACGTGATGGCCGTGATCGACCTGGCGACGCTGCTGGGCCTCGAGACCGGCGAGCGGGGCCGGATCGTGGTGGCCGAGGTGGGCGATCGCTGCGCCGGGCTCGCGGTGGAATTCGTGGTGGACGTCGGCTCCGTGCCACGCTCGCGCGATCCAGCCGAGTCCGAGTACCTGGCGGGGGCGGTCCTGATCGACCGGACGCCGGTCGGGATCGTCGATCTCGGCGCCGTCCTTGGCGCGCTGAGCCCGGAGGCGGCGGGGTGAGCGAGCTCGACCCGGAGACCATCGAGATCGCCCGCGAAGAGGCGAACGACTGCCTGGAGAGGATCGAGCGCAACCTGCTGGCGCTGGAGGGCGGGGGTGAGGACCCGGACCTGATCGACGCGCTGTTTCGCGACGCGCACTCGGTCAAGGGCGCGGCGGGCATGGTCGGGTGGCGGCGGGTCGCCGCGATCGCGCATGGCATGGAGGATCGCCTCGAGACGGCGCGAGAGCGGGGGAGCCTGCCCGCCGAGGCGATCGACCCCCTGCTGCAGGAGACCGACGAGCTGCGGCGGGCGGTCGACTCGGCGACCGGGGAGCGCATGGAGCCCAAGGAGCGGGTCTCCGCGCCGTCGCCCCAGCCCGTCGAGGAGCAGCACCGCACGATGCGGGTCTCCGCCCACAAGGTCGACCGCATGCTCGACGCGGTCGGGGAGACCGTGCTCCACCACCGCCGCCTCGAGCACATCGTCGGCGAGCGCATCGTCGCGGCCGGCGACGACGTGGCCGAGGAGGAGCTCGACCGCGGCGAGCGGCTGCTCGGCGAGCTGCAGGACTCGGTGATCGAGATGCGCACCCTGCCGCTCAGCTCGATCACGGCGCCCTTCCCGCGCGCCGTCCGCGACCTGGCGGCGGCGGAGGGCAAGGAAGTGGACCTGACGATCGCCGGCGCCGAGACGCAGCTCGACCGGGTGATCCTCGAGGGGATCTCCGACCCGATCGTCCACCTGCTGCGCAACGCGGTGGCGCACGGGATCGAGGATCCCGACGAGCGCGAGCGGGCCGGCAAGGCGCGCCGGGGCCGGGTGGAGCTCCGGGCCGAGCAGCGGGGCGGCATGGTCGCTCTCTCTGTGTCCGATGACGGGCACGGCGTCTCGGCGGAGCTGCTCGAGCGAGCGGACGAGCAGGGATCCCTGGCGGACGTTCTCTCCACGGCCGGCTTCTCCACCGCTGTGGAGGTCGGAGACCTCGCCGGCCGCGGGGTCGGCCTCGACGCTGTGAAGACCCACGTCGAGGCGCTCGGCGGCAGCATCGAGGCGTGCAGCGAGCCGGATCGCGGGATGGAGGTTGTCCTCCTGTTGCCGGTCACCCTGGCCCTGCTCAACGTCCTGCTCTGCGAGCGCGCCGGCCAGCCCTTCGGCGTGCCGGTCTCGAGCGTGCGGGAGATCGTCGCCGTCGGGGAGACCGCTTCGCTGGGAGGCCGTCCCTCCCTGGAGCACCGCGGCGAGGCGATCCCCCTGGGCGATCTCGCCGAGATGACGGGGGCTTCGGCGCCACCGCTGACACAGGCTCCCCCGGCGGTGATCCTCACCTCGTCCACCCGCGCCGTCGCCGTCGCCTGCGATCGCGTCCTCGGCGACCGGGAGCTGGTC
>DATMRN010000094.1:0-3976 GCA_035566275.1 Solirubrobacterales bacterium
GGCGGCAGCTCGCTCGGGCGCAGGTCCTCGCCCTCGGGGTCGATCGCGACCAGCGGGCGATCGCCCCGGGGCAGCGCCTCGACCGCCGCCACCGGCAGGGCGAAGTGCAGGCCGGCGGCACCCCGCAGCGCCTCGGGATTCCACGGGTCGTTGTGCCCGGTGGTGAGGACGGCCGCGGCGTCGGCGGCCGCGGCGACCCGCACGCAGGCCCCCATGTTGCCCATGCCGCGCGGGTCCTCGAGCAGCACGACCGGGGCGGAACGCTCGTCGGCGAGCGCCGCGGCGACGTCGATCGCCGGGCGCCGGGCGATCGCGACCACCCCCGTCCGCGGCGCCTGCGGGACCAGCTCTGCCAACGTCTCCTCGCCGACCGGGGTGGCCCTCGCCGCCAGTGGGCCGGCCAGGTCCGGCGCCAGCTCGGCGGCGAGACGGTCCAGCTCGGCAGGGTCCACCGCAACGATCTCCACCACCTCGGCCCCGAACCGCAGCGCGTGCTTCAGCGCGTGAAAGCCCTCCAGCACCGCCAGGCCCGGGTCGCGCCGGGCCCGGCTGAAGCGCTGGACCCGCGCCGGCGCCTGCGGCTCAGGCCCCGCCGCCACCCAGCCCCTCCCCCGGTCGCACGACCTCGAACTGGGTCATCAGGCCGTGGTCCTCGTGGTCGAGCATGTGGCAGTGGATCACGAACTTGCCGGTGTAGTCGCTGAAGTGCCCGGCGACGACGATCCTTTCGCCCGGGTAGACGAAGAAGGTCTCCTTGAGGCAGTCTTCCCAGGGCGGGGGTGGCTTGCCGTCGCGGGAGAGCAGGTACCAGTCGGTGTGGTGGATATGCATCATGTGGGCGACGTTGGTGCGGTTGACGATCTCCCAGGTCTCGGTCGTGCCGAGCACCGGGAAGGCGTCGACTCGGGCCGGGTTGAAGGTCTTGCCGTTGATCGTCCAGGTCGTCTTGAAGAGGCCGCCGATCGAGATCGTCCAGGTGCGGTCCGGGGTCTGCCGGGCCTCCCTGGTCCAGGCCGGCAGCGGCCGCAGCCTGCGGGGCACCCGGGTCCTGTCCGGGAGGCGCTTGCGGCCGACCCGGAACTGCATCAGCGCGCCGGCGTAGGGCCGCGCGCCTCGCGCGTGCTCGCCGTCGTGGCGCGGGCCGCTGCGCAGCTCCACCGCCTCCCCGGCCGCTGCGGCGAAGTCGACCACCACCTCGGCCCGCTCGGCCGGCCCCAGCAGCACCTCATGGCGGCGCACCGGGCGCGGCATCAGCCCGCTGTCGGTGCCGATCTGGACCAACGGCGCGCCGTTGGAGAGGAAGAGGTTGTAGGCACGAAACTGGGAGACGTTGAGGATCCGCAGCCGGTAGCGCCGCGCCGTGACCCGGTGGTGAGGCATGAAGGCGCCGTTGACGAGGACGAGGTGGCCGTCGATCCCGTCGGCGGGCGGGCGGCGATCGGTGAAGGGGTCGGTCAGCTGGTTGTGGCGGTCGAAGGAGCGGTCGGCGATCATCAGCGGGACGTCGCGCTCGCCCGAGGGCAGCGGCAGCGAGGAGTCGAGCTCGTCGTCGACGATCCACATCCCGGCCAGGCCGTGCCAGACGTTGCGCGCCGTGTGGTCGAGGCGGTGATCGTGGTACCACTCGAACGCGGCCCGTTCCGGCCGCCCGTCCTCGATCAGGTCGTAGACGTAGGTTTTGCTCGCGCCCGGCTCGATCAGCAGGTCGTTGCCGGAGGCCCGCGGCGAGAGACCACGCGGGATGTGACAGTAGAAGGAGACCGGGTGGGAGGCGGTCAGCCCTCCCGGCTGGCCGTCGAACTGGGTGCGATTGTGCCCCCCGTGCAGGTGAACGGTCGTCTCCCCCACCGCTGCCGGCAGCTCGTGGTCGAACGTCACCCTGGTGCGCTGCCCGGCGCGCCGCCTGATAGTCGGGCCGGGGAAGGTGCCGCCGTAGGTCCACATCCTCGTCTTCCGGCCGGGGAGGATCTGGACCTCGGCCTCGCGGATCGGGATGCGGATGTGGGAGTCGCTCAACACCCGCGGGATCGGCAGCCGCGCCCGGAAGGGCACCGCGGCCGCCAGCGCCAGCGGAGTCTCCTCACCGAACGGGAGCAGCCGGCCCGGGCGCGCCTTCAGCGGCAGCAGGAAGGCGAGCGCACCGCCCCCCAGGACGCCGAGGAAGGCTCGGCGCCCCAGGCGCGGCGGGAATGAGACAGGACCAGCCGTGTCGCTAGCTCGCCGGCAGGACCGCGATCGACCCGTGCATCCACGGATGGATCGCGCACATGAAGTGGATCGTGGTCCCGGCGGCGGCGGTCACCTGCTGCACGATCGAGGCGTTCGGCTTCGTCCCCGTGAACCAGGAGTCGCCCTTCGTGGTCAGGCTGCCCTCCGTGTCCCATCCTTCGGCGCCGGCCGTCACGGGGTTGATCTTCGGCGGCCCGTTGCCTTTGGCTCCGTGCCAGGAGGCGATCGCTTTGCAGATGTGGCCTTTGGTGAAGCAGATCTGCCGCGCTTTGGCTGTCTTCGGAATCGAGGATTCGGTGACCAGCGAGAAGGTGTGCGGGCCGACCTGTTTGGGATTGGTCGTGTTCAGCACCCTCAGTTCCTGGCCGGCGATCACCGTTTTCGGCGCGACGAAGCGCAGGCCGCCTTTGCCATCCCTGATGTAGACGGTGGGCGTGGCCGAGGTCGTCGGCGTGGTCGTGGTCGGGTAAGAGCCCGCGCCGGAGGCGAGCCCGGGGCCGAAGGCGGCAACCGCGGCAACCGCCGTCAGACCCGCCAGGACAACGACCCGGATCGACATCGTGCGAGAAAGACGCTGCTTCAAAGGTGTCTCCTTTCGGGCGCCGACCTGCCCCAGCGCTTCAACAAATCGAGAACGGCAACCTATTACGAGCCAGCCCGCAGATCAAGCTGTGGCCTCTTGGATAGCCTTCTGCACCGAAGCGATGCCCACCTTCCTGCACACCTGCTACCGGATCGGCGACGTCGACCTCTCGGTCGCCTTCTACGAGAAGCTGGGCTTCGAGGAGGTCGGGCGAATGCCGATCGGCGAGGAGGCGATCAACGTCTTCATGGGCCTCCCCGGCGAAGACCCGCGCCTGGAGCTGACCTACAACCACGGCGTCGACTCCTACGAGATGGGCAGCGGCTACAACCACATCGCGATCAGCGTCGAGGACCTCGACGGCGCCCTCGAGCGCCTTGCCTCCGAAGGCGTCGAGCCGGAGAAGCCCCCCTACCGCCCCGGCGGCCGCACCGAGGGCCACCGTATCTGCTTCGTCCGCGACCCGGACGGCTACCGGATCGAGCTGATCGGGCCCTGAGTCAGTGGGGGCTTGGCACGCCGCCGCCCACGCCTACCGGCGGGGACGGGGCGGGTGTTGGCGCGGGGCTGGGGGTCGGTGCGGGAGTGGGCGACGGAGCGTGGGTTGGCGACGGGCTCGGGGTGTGGGCCGGGGCCGGAGCCTGGTTCTTGTTCGGCTTCGTCTTTTGGGTCTTGGTCGGTTCGGTCGTTTCGGCGCCGGCCTTCGTCGACGCGGCGGAGGCGGAGGACGTGTGTTCGCTGTGCAGGCCCGAGAGTTTGGGGAGGCTGGAGGGAACGGGGAATTCGGGGCAGCGCCCGTTCGCCGCCGATTCCATGAAGGAGCGCCAGATCGGGCCCGCGGTCGGGCCGCCGAAGCCGGTCAATTCGCGCGACTCGGGGTGCCCGACCCAGACGGCGGTCGAGTAGAGCGGCGTGTAGCCGGCGAACCAGGCGTCGGACTCGCCCTCCGAGGTCCCGGTCTTGCCCGCCGCCGAGGAGCAGCCGATCGAGGTGTAGCCGGCGCCGGTGCCCTGGGTGATCACGCCCTCCAGCAGTTTGGTCACTTCGTAGGCCTGCCCGGGGGTGAGCACCCGGTCGCCGGATTCGGGGTTGGGTTCGTCCACCTTGCCGCTCGGGAATTCGACCTTGCTGACCGCGGTCGGTTCGTGGTGGACGCCGCCGTCG